>JADZEH010000026.1 GCA_020850635.1 Candidatus Doudnabacteria bacterium
TTCTGAAATGGGTTTATGGTTTTGGTGGTAAGGAAGTTCATTTAGTTAAAGATGACGCGCATGTTCAAAAAGTTTTAAGTCAGATATCAAAAGATGAATTGCTTGCTCAAGAGTTCATCAAAGCGAAGTACGAATACAAAGTGATAACGATTGGTTACAGAAGTGTGCCCGTTGTGTTGCGATTAGAAACGAACAAAGAAACTTTTAAACCTGACTTTCAAAAACATCAAACTCTAAATATAGAGGAGTGCGTTGCTGTTGTTGAGATCGCAGAAAAATCAGCAAAGCTTTTAGGTAGGGAATTATCGAAAGTTGATATCCTCGAAGACTTTAACGGTAATTTGTTTGTGCTTGAAGTAAATCGCTGGCCTGGATTGAAAAATTTTGAAAAGCTGACTGAATATAATGTTGTTGAAGTTTTTGTAGAATACTTGGGTAAATAAAGAGGGCGGACACTCACACAACAGTGTGTGAGTGTCCGCCCGAGATCCGTTTCGCCGCGAAGCTAGAAGCGTTCGCGGAACTTTTTCTTGAGGTCACGCATGTACTGCACGTAGCAGTCGGGTTCCGGTACCATCAGGTCGACTGAGCTGCAGATCACGAACTTGGCTCCGCTTATCTCTTCGATCGCTTTCGCGATTTGATGAACCACCTTGCTACCCTTGTGGTATGTGTGGTCGTTTTTCTCAACCCGGAGCATCGCGAAGTTGAATTCGACCAGGTACACACCGTCTTTCGTGGGGTGGTTCGAGCAGAAGGCACAGACGATCTCGGTGTCTTCGATGAACTCGACATTTCGCATGTCCCCATGCACGACGAGAACCCCGTCAGCTGACTCGAATTCGAACTTGCAGTCAGCGGGACATCCCGCGCATTCTGAGAACCCGTCTTTCGGGTAGTCGTAGTGGCTCAACATGGTGACCTCCTCTGGTCGTTGTGGTATTCGAATCTCTTGAGGGACTAAGTGAATAGGCTACTCAAGTGATCAATCATTATACTATAAAATAATGCTTTTGTCAACATTGCACAACTATAAGCAAATGCGGTATAATGTAGCTACATTAATCCACGACTGGGAAGTTAACAGCCTAGCCCGTGCAGAAAGGACGACATGTTAACGAATAAAGAAAAAGATGATTTGATCAAGAAGTATCGAATCCATAAGGACGATACTGGTAGCCCAGAAGTTCAGATCGCGATTTTGACAGAAGAGATTAAGCGCGTTTCCGATCATTTGAAGATTCACCGCAAAGACAATCATTCCCGTCGCGGTCTTCTAAAAATGGTTGGTAATCGTCGCCGTTTGCTTCGCTATCTAAAAGGTGAAGACCAGAAGCGCTACGAAAAAATCGCAGACAAGATGAAATTGAAGAAAGACCTCACAAGCTAATTTACAGACGGGGCTGGAGAATGATATTCTCTGGCCCTTATTTGTCATTAATTTTCCAACGGTGTAAGTGGTTATTGTCTGATTTTATCACAGGACACTTGCTCCCTTGATGGACTCAGGAAATAACGATGCACTTCTCGCTGTTTGGAAACAAAAAGGAACCAGCAATGGAACCAAAAACAATAGAGACTAAAGTCGGTGATGGAACGATAAGTTTCGAAACTGGCGAACTCGCTTTACAAGCCAACGGTGCTGTTTTAGCGAGATTGGGGGACACAGTTGTCCTCGCTACCGCAGTCATGAAAAAAGAACCACGTGATGGGATTGATTTTTTCCCACTCTTGGTTGATTACGAAGAACGTCTTTACGCAGCAGGAAAAATTAAAGGGAGTCGTTGGGTTAAGCGCGAAGGTCGTGCTACTGATGACGCAATTTTAACCGGTCGAGTTATCGATCGTACTTTGCGTCCCATGTTTCCAGAAAGCATGCGTAACGATGTTCAAATAGTGACCACTGTGCTTTGTATTGATGGTGTACACGATCCAGATATGGTTGCAGTTAACGCAGCCAGCATGGCTTTAACAGTTTCCAATGTTCCCTTTGATGGACCAGTGGCCGGTGTTCGCGTTGGGAAGATCAATGGCGAATACGTGGTCAATCCAACCATTGAACAGCGCGAAACAAGTACTATGGATTTAGTTGTCTGTGGTACAGCTGAGCATATCATTATGGTTGAAGCCGGTGCGCAGTTAGTTTCCGAAGCTGAAATTATCGAAGGCGTAAAGTTTGCTCAGAAATACTTAAAGACTTTATGCGAAACTCAAGTAGAATTCCGTAAGCAAGTAGGTAAAGAAAAGCTTACTCCTGTTATCAAAGAAATCAATGCTGAGGTTATGGACTCAGTTAAAGCCTTTTTGACTGATGATAAAATTGAAGCTGCGGTTTACGTTCCGACTAAAGAAGAGCGTGATAATAATGTTACCGCACTGATTAACGAGGCTGTGGCAAATACTGAACAGCAACTTAGTCAATTAGCCGATGTAAACATCAAAAAAGAAGTGGTTGATGCGGTTGATAAAATTTTGAAGAAATACCAGCAGAAACAAATTCTCGACAGTGAACGACGCGTTGATGGTCGCCGATTAGATGAGACTCGTAAAATCTCCGCTCAAGTTGGAGTACTGCCTCGCACTCATGGTTCGGCTTTGTTTACTCGTGGAGAGACTCAAGTTTTGACCACGGTTACATTAGGGAGCAAAGGTGATGAACAGCTTCTTGATAGCATGGAAGACCCTATGGAAGGTCGTACTAAGAGATATATTCATCACTACAACTTCCCTGGATACAGCGTGGGTGAAGTTTCTCCTAACCGTGGCCCAGGCCGACGTGAAGTTGGTCATGGAGCTTTGGCCGAACGTGCGGTGGAAGTTGTTTTGCCCGACCAAGAAGGTTTTCCTTATACCATGCGTTTAGTTTCGGAAGTTCTTGCTAGCAACGGTTCAACTTCGATGGCTTCGACTTGCGGTAGTACTTTAGCCTTAATGGACGCCGGTGTACCAATTAAACATGTGATTGGTGGTTGTGCCATGGGTCTGGTTATGGATGAAGAGAATCCAAGTCGTTTTAAGGTTTTAACTGACATCGCTGGGATTGAAGATTTTAATGGCCACATGGACTTTAAAGTTACTGGTAACGACGAAGGGGTTACCGCTTTACAACTTGATATTAAAGTTAAAGGTTTAACTGCTGAAATTTTGGAAGTTGCTTTAAATCAGGCAAAGCCGGCTCGTATGCACATCTTAACCAAGATGCGTGAAGCAATTGCTGAACCTCGTCCAGACTTGTCTCCATACGCTCCACGCATTACCAGCTTTATGATTAAACCAGACAAAATTCGCGAAGTTATTGGTGCTGGTGGTAAAGTCATTAACGAAATTATTGCAGCCACTGGTGTAAAAATTGATATCGAAGATAACGGTTTGGTCATGGTTGCTTCTACTGATGCCGAAGCAAGCGTCAAGGCTGTTGATTGGATTAAGAGCATTGTTCGCGAGGTTGAACGTGGCGAAACTTTTGATGGTAAGGTTACACGTCTCATGGACTTTGGTGCGTTTGTAGAAGTCTTACCAGGCAAAGAAGGTCTGGTCCATGTTTCTCAACTGGCGAACTATCATGTTGCTAAAGTTGAAGATGTGGTTAAAGTCGGGGATACTTTGAAAGTTCAAGTAATTGAAATTGATGATCAAGGACGCATTAACTTAACCCACAAACCATTCGCACCAGATCCAACCCCAGAGCAGTTAGCTGCATCTTCAAGTCGTCCGCCAAGCGGTGGTGGTCGGTTTGGTGGTGGTAGTCGTTCAGGCGGCGGTCCAAGAGCCGGCGGTCGTTCAGGCGGCGGTTCTCGTCCACATCATCGCGCTGAGCGATAACCCAAAGTAGTCTCCCGTAGATTTTATGAAAAAAAATCTTGTTTCGGTTATTACGCCGACGTGGAATCGAGCGGATACTTTTTTGCCTCGAACAATTGAGAGTGTGCAGCGTCAGCTTGAGAACAGTGTTGAGCACGAGCATATTATTGTCGACAATGCTTCCAGTGATAACACTCGAAAAGTTGTTCAAGAATACGCTAAAAAAGATCCGCGCATTAAATATATTCGCAGCCCCAAGAATGTTAAAGCGTCTGGGGCTTTGAATATTGGTTTTAAAGCCTCGAAAGGAAGCTTTATTTATCCTCTCGATGATGATGACTGTTTGCTCCCTTACACCTTAGAAAATTTTTACGAAGTGTTTTCTAAAGCGCCGAAGATAGACTGGATGTATGGGGTGCCGTTAATCATCGATGCTAATGATGTTATAAATTACAAATGGCGTTGGCCCAATAAAGACTATTCAACTTCAAAACAAATGTTTTGGCATTTAATGAAAGCTGACTTTATTTGCAACGGTACAGTTATAATGCGCCGTAGTGCTGTGATAAAAGTGAAGGGCTGGGATAAAACTTTAGCTTCACAAGATTATGTTATGTGGCTCAAGTTGGCTTTTGCGGGGCTGAAGCACAAACACATGCGCCAGTACGTCGTGTTCTACCGTCAACACGACAAGCGCGAGAGTAGTAAAAATGCTACGAACGGCTTATGGGCTGGTGTGCGCAAATATCTTTTAGAAAAATATAACACAACTGAACAAGAAATCCTGGAAAAAACTGCTAGAAAGCAATAATGGCCTATTTTGATATTCTAAAAAAAGATGAGAAGAGCAAGGCGCGTAACGGCGTCATCCACACGGCGCATGGTGATATCCAGACGCCGATGTTTTTACCTATTGGTACGCAAGGCACAGTGAAGACTGTGACTAGTGAAGAGCTGAAGTTTTGGGGTGCGCAAATGATTTTGGCCAACACCTATCATTTGTGGCAGCGTCCTGGTGATGGTCTTATCTACAAAGCTGGTGGCTTACATAAATTCATGAACTGGAAAGGGCCGATCTTTACTGATTCCGGTGGTTTTCAAGTTTACTCTTTAGCCAAGATGCGCAAAGTTATGGAAGTCGGGGTAATGTTTCAGTTTGATTTAGATGGCCGTCAAGAAATTTTGACCCCAGAAAAATCGGTAGACATTCAAGCTAACTTGGGTAGTGACATCGCATTAATTTTAGATGATTTTCCTGGTTATCCTTTCGAGCACGAACGCAGCGTACAGTCGATTGAACTAACAAAGCGTTGGGCGGAACGCGCAGTGCGTGAGCATAGTAACATTATGAAGAATGGTGATCCGATAAATCCTGGACAAAAACTCTGGGGGATTGTTCAAGGCGCCAGCTTCCCGGATCTGCGTGAGCGTAGTGCTAAAGACATGACCGAACTTGGTTTTGAAGGTTTCGCAATTGGCGGCGTGGCTGTTGGAGAACCTCACGATGAAATGATGAAAGCCATTGAAGTGGCTATACCTCACTTACCAGAAACCGCACCAAAGCATTTACTTGGTGTTGGTACGCCTTTTGATATTGTTCAAGGTGTAGCGCGTGGCTGTGATACTTTCGATTGCGTCATTCCTACCCGCGAAGCTCGTCATGGCAGGCTTTATATTGCCAAACGTAGTGAAGACGGGAAAGAAGGTTACGAGACTATCGACATCAGACTAGAAAAATACAAAGAAGACTTCTCACCAGTTGATGCCACCTGCAACTGTTATTTATGTTTGAATCACACTAAAGCGTATTTGAGACATTTGATAAAGTCAGACGAAGTTCTCGGTACTCGCTTAACTACCATGCACAATCTACGTTTTTATATAAACTTGATGGAGAAAATCCGCACGGCGATTCAGCATGACTACTTTGATGAGGTGCTTGAGAATTATCGTGATTTGAGCGATACTTGAGACAGAGGTTTAGCCAGGTTGTAAGGAGGGTCTATGGCCTCAGATAAGTGTGTGAATGAGAGGGAATGAAATCTTTTGATGAGGAAGTTTGACCAATGTGCTGACAAATATAACTTTCATTACTCTCGATGTGATTATCATGGATCGGAAAGGGAACCGGAGGAGATTAGAGTTTGTTCCGATCCCGAGGAGTACTTTCGTGTAGTGAGTTTTGATGATTACTGGTCAGAGGCTTATAATCGCCATGTTGAAGTTTGCGAACTACATCAACGGTTTTTGGAAATGTTGGGCCAGGAAGTCATGGCTATGTTCGCTGAGGAAGAATCAGAAAAGACAGGCTATATAAACTAAGCCCACTTTCTGAGGTCTTAAGCTAGTCTCGATAGACTAGCTCTTTTGTTTGCCCCAAAACCCATAAATTTGGTATACTTAAGTATCATTTATCAGAATTTTTCATGGCAAATCAAGAATTGATGGATAAGATTGTCAGCCTTTGTAAACGACGAGGCTTTGTATTTCCTGGCTCAGAGATTTATGGCGGTATGGCCAATTCGTGGGATTACGGACCGCTTGGCGTTGAACTCAAAAACAACATCAAAAATTTATGGTGGAAGCGTTTCGTGCATCAACGTGATGATGTGGTTGGTCTTGATGCCGCTTTAGTTATGAATCCAAAAGTCTGGCAGGCCAGTGGTCATTTGGCAACATTTTCAGATCCTTTAGTAGAGTGTAAAAATTGTCATGAACGCTATCGTGCTGATCAAATTGAGATTAGTGCTCCTTGTCAAAAGTGTAAAAAAGAAAATACTTTCACCGAAGCCAAGCAATTTAACTTGATGCTTAAGACTTTTATTGGTCCTGCCGAAGATGAAGCGAATGTTGCGTATTTCCGTCCTGAAACAGCACAGGCCATGTTTGTTGATTTCAAAAATGTTTTAGATACTACCCGTCGCAAATTGCCATTTGGTATTGCGCAAATCGGTAAAGCGTTTCGCAATGAAATTACCCCAGGAAACTTTATTTTCCGCACTCGTGAATTCGAACAAATGGAAATTGAATACTTTATTCGCGAAGGGGACTGGGAACGCGCTTTTGAAGAATGGCACGAAGCTATGAAGGACTGGATGAAAAACGATCTTGGTTTGGATATGAGCCATGTTCATGAGCTTGAAGTCGAAGCAGCAGACCGAGCCCATTATTCCAAGCGCACCATTGATTTTGAATACGAATTTCCGTTTGGCACTAAAGAACTTTATGGTTTGGCCTATCGTACCGATTTTGATTTAACTAATCATCAGAATGCGAGTGGGCAGGAGTTGCAGTATCGTGACCCAGAGACAAACGAAAGTTTTGTCCCACACGTTATTGAGCCAACCTGGGGAGTCGACCGTTCTGTACTCGCTGTGCTCTCTGAGCATTATGTGGAAGAAGGCGAAGGCGACAGTAAGCGCGTTTATTTGAAATTACCAGCTAAACTTGCGCCGTACAAAGCAGCTGTGTTTCCTTTGCTTAAAAATAAGCCAGAGCTTGTTGCAAAAGCCCAAGAAATTTACAAAGCATTACGACAAGAGTATCTTGTTGCCTGGGATGACCGTGGTAACGTTGGTAAGCGTTATTACAGCCAAGATGAAATTGGCACACCTTTCTGCATTACAGTTGATTTTGAGACTTTAGAAGACAATGCTGTTACAGTGCGTGATCGCGATACAGGTGACCAAGTTCGTATCGCTATCGACAAACTCCAGTCTTATATTGCTGATTCTCTAAAATAATTCCTATGATTGAAGTTGAAGTTCGCGGAAAAATGTCCGAGGAGCAGTTTCTTGAAACGAAAAAATTCCTTGATGAAAATGTAGAGCACGTAGAAAGTCATGACCGCGAAATGTATCTGCTGTTTGATTACCCAGGTTATCATGAAAATCCACTGTTGCGAGAGTTAGATATTCGTTTGCGTAATACCGATGGTAATTGTGAAATTATGGTTAAGCGAAAAGCTGCGGATAATAACGTGGGTCGTCATGAGCTTAGTTTAGCGCTTAAAGATAAGACTTTAGACACAGCTAAAGAAGTTCTAAAATCGCTTGGGTGCACTACAGGTTTGAAAATGCATCGAAGTAAAGATGTATACATGTATAGAGACATCGAATGGTCGTTAGTCAGAGCGCCAAAGCAAAATTATTATTTTGAGGCGGAAGTTGTAGTTGAGACGCCAGAGGATATAGTTAAGGCGGAAGCCCATGCCGCAAAAGAAGCGGTGAAACTCGGTCTGACAGTATTTAGTCCTAATGAGCTCAAAGAATATATTGAGTGGTTAGACAAGGAAGTAAACGAAGTCGTAACATTTTAAAGATATGAAATACACAAAAACAGTTTTATCAAACGGATTAACAATAATTGAAATACCAAGTAAGGATGCCGAAAGTGTTGTGGTTGATATTTTTGTGCGTACTGGTTCACGAAGTGAGACGCCAAAAGAAAATGGTATCTCACATTTTCTTGAACATTTTTTATTTAAAGGCACTAAGAAGTACCCAAGCGCATTGGCAATATCTCAACTTATAGATAGCATTGGCGGTGAAATGAACGCTAACACGGGTAAGGAACATACCCAGTATTTTATAAAAGCCAAATCCTCATACATGCCGCTGTTGTTTGAAATTTTAACTGATATGTTGCAGTATCCGTTACTCGATAAAGAGGAACTGGAACGTGAAAAAGGTGTGATTGTTGAGGAAATCAACATGTATCAAGATATGCCCATGGCTCAAGTTGAAAATGTTTTGGAAGGAGCGATGTGGCCAAAAGAGAGTTTGGGTATGGACATTGCCGGTAGCAAAAAAACTGTGACCAAGTTTACGCGTGAAATGTTTGTCGACTACATGAATCGTCATTATCAAACGCCAAATATGGTTATTGGTATTTCTGGTAAGTATAATCGTAAACAGCTCCAAGCTTTAATAAAACAGTACTGGAGTAAACAACCAAAGCGACGTTTTCATGTTCACGACAAAGTTAAAGACAAGCAGTCTCGTTCAAGAGTAGCGATTCAATACAAAGATACAGAACAGGCTCACTTAGTTTTTGGTTTTAAAGCTTTTGACTATGAAGACAAGCGCAATAATACCGCCTCTATATTAAGTGCAATTTTAGGTGGTGGAATGAGCTCACGTCTATTTAGTGAAGTCCGCGAACGTCGTGGTTTAGCTTACTATATTCGCGCTTCTGTTGGAAATTATGATGGCACTGGTGTCTTCGGCATTTCATCGGGTGTGCAAGTGGCAAAAATTAATGAAGCCATAAAAGTTATTGTGGATGAAATTCGTAAAATTCGTGATCTTTCAGTTGACGCTAAGGAATTAAAAAAGGCTAAGGAATACATTAAAGGAAAATCAACTTTAATGCTGGAAGATAATCAGGCACGTCTTGATTGGTTCTTGGAGCAAACTGCTTTTCATAAGAAGATCGAAACACCACAGCAGTTCTTTGACGCAATAGACAAGATTACCGCTAAAGATGTACAGAAAGTCGCCCGCGATATATTTAAAGCAAAGAACTTAACTTTGGCAGTGATTGGCCCTTACAAGAGCGATAAGCAATTCAAGAAACTATTAAAGCTATAAGTATGGGTGAATTTGAAAAACCAGAACATAGTGAGCTGGATCCAAAAGAAAAAGAACGTCTTACTGGGATAGTTCAAAAGTTTAAAGACAGTGAAAGATCAATGCATCTAGAAAATGTAAATGTTGATGAATTAGATGACTCAGTTTTGGAGGCTTTTGGTAGAGTAGATGCGGATTTAAACAATTTTTTTGAAACTGAAGATTGGTGGAATGTAACTCTTGGAGAGATTAAGATTAAACAAAAAATTAATTCTTTTAGTTCAGATGAATTAATCGAATTAAAACGGCACTATATTAATCTTAGCGATGGATTGAGAGCATTACCTGGTTCAAGGGACGAAGGTTCAAATCATAATTTAATGGCTGGTATTCAAAACAAACTAGCCGGACTTTATGGTACTTTAGATTTTGCCTTAAATAAAAGGAATAGGAAAACATGAGTAAAATCGGATGTCACGTCTCAATTGCTGGGGGATTATGGAACGCGCCTAAGAATGCGGCCGATTTTGAATGCGAAACTTTTCAAATTTTTAGTCGATCACCTCACGGGGGTCCAGTAGCAGAAATTACACCAGAGATCCAAACTCAGTTTCAAGACGAGCTGAAAAAGTACGGATTCAAGCAATTTGTCATTCATGCTCCGTATATCATCAATTTTGGTTCAGCTACTCCACGCACTTTTCACGGCTCAATTGCAATTATCCGCGGGGAGTTGGAGCGGGGGACAATGCTTGGGGCAGATTTTGTAATGTTTCATCCGGGAAGTCTAAAGGATCATGTTCTAGATAAAGCTGCAGGAATGAAACAGGTTCAAGATGGTTTAGTCGAGGTTTTAGAAGGCTATAACGGTACCACAAAGTTACTTATAGAAATCTCTGCTGGGGCCGGTGAGATTATTGGTGACACTTTTGAAGAGATCGCCGAGCTTATGAAGCCTCTTAAAAAGCTTAAGGGTTTTGGTGGAATTTGTTTTGATACCCAGCATGCTTTTGGTTCCGGCTATGATTTACGCACTCAAAAAGCGGTCACCGAAGTTTTTGCCAAATTCGACAAAATTATCGGTTTAAAGTATTTACGCATGATGCACGTTAATGATTCTAAGGTTGAATTGGGCGCTCATAAGGATCGTCATGAGCATATTGGGGAAGGGCAGATCGGGAAAGCGGGATTTTTGGCGATTTTAGAGTTTTTGAACAAAAAAAGTCTTGACATTCCCTTGATCTTAGAGACCGAGCATGATAAAGTTGAAGCAGATATAAAACTTTTAAAAAAGTTGAGGGATTCTCTCAAGAAATAGAAAGGTCTAAAGCAATGACAAATCCAGAACAGCCAGGGTACGAGGTAGAGCACAAATTACCAGAAGCAAAATTTGAAAATTCTGAACTTACCCCTGAGCAGGCTGTTATTTATAGTGAATTGAAGGATTTGGTAGAATAACATTTATGGACGACGCAACAAAAATTCAAAGAATCGTTGAGTTGGTAATGCAATCTGACTTGGATCAGACGATCAAAGATATCCTGGTTCGTGATCTTCAATCAGAAGGACTTACTGATTTTCTTAAAGAACAGATTAAAGCTTATTGTGCAGAAGGGTTGAAGCGACCGAGCAAGGTTTCTGAACATGCCAATCAAATTTTGAACGATACACCTTCAGAAAATCCAGCCGCATAGCTGGGTTTTTTGTTTTCTGGTA
The DNA here is from genome assembly GCA_020850635.1 of Candidatus Doudnabacteria bacterium. Taxonomy (GTDB): domain Bacteria; phylum Patescibacteriota; class Doudnabacteria; order UBA920; family UBA920; genus JADZEH01. Next base: position 11,088 of record JADZEH010000026.1, read on the forward strand.
TGCTAGAACTATATGAAATACGCTGATTTAGATGCATCAACTAAAATCATACTTAAAGTTGTCGGGGTAGTTCTTGGACTTGGTTTTTTGTGGTTAATTCAAGACATCGTCATAACTTTGCTTCTAGGCGTGATTTTGGCATCCGCGATGGATCCATTGGTTAGCTATTTTAAGCTACGACGAGTGCCTCGTGCGGTCAGCGTGCTCACTGTATATGTGCTTGTTTTGGGTTTAGTCGGTCTTATTATCTATTTGATGATTCCGCCTTTGTTCGATCAGTTGCAGATTTTAAGTCAGAATTTCCCATCATATTTAGATCAGTTACGTCAGAGAATCCCTGGTTCGGCGAGCTTTTTGTCTAATTTGGATTTTAGTGATTTTGGGAAAAGCCTCATAGGGTCATTTAGTAGTGATGGTACGGTGTTTTCGCGAACGCTTGGTATCTTCAATGGCGTCTTTAGTTTTATTACAATCTTAGTTGTGTCATTTTATTTAGTTGCCGAACAGCAGGGGATGCGCGAGTTTATTAAATCACTTGTCCCTCCACATCACCAAGACTTTAGTATGAACTTGGTCGACAAAATTCAGAAGAAGATGGGTTTGTGGATCATCGGTCAGTTAATTTTGAGTGTGTCGATATTCTTGCTAACGTTTACAGGTTTAACTGCGCTTGGCGTGAAGTATGCTTTGTTTTTGGCTTTACTCGCTGGACTGTTTGAAGTTGTCCCGTACATCGGTCCAATTTTGTCGGCGATCCCTGCTATCTTTTTCGCGTTCATTCAAAATCCACCGCTCGCTGTGGCGGTACTTATTTTATACATCTTAGTTCAAAAGTTAGAAGGGTACGTGCTCGTACCAAAAATTATGCAGAAGACTGTAGGTATGTCACCGCTGGTGGTGCTCGTGGCTTTACTCATTGGCTTCAAGTTGGCTGGTATCCTAGGTTTGTTATTAGCCGTGCCGTTAGTCGGTGCGGTGATTGTAGTCATCAACGAATTTTACGGAAATCAACCTCCAAAACTCGACTCCGGCAATTAATTGACAAGATGTCAAGATTGTCTTACTATACGATATTGTTCGTCGCTCAGTTAGCGGAATAAGGCGGACATAACGGAGGAGGAGAGGGAGATGTCGAATTTCATCTTCAGGTCGATCGCTAAGGTACACGTTTGGTTCACGAAGGCTATTTCCTCTGATCCCTCAAAGGTCAAGAGGAAGTCCAAGGTCAGCCTCTACCAGCAGTGGAAGCAAAGCCACAATGACGAGCAGTTGATTTTCGCTGCGAATGCCGGGCACGTTATTCCCGTGATTAAGCTGGTCAGAAAGGACAAGAAGGGTAACCGTAAGGCTAACCCTAACGTCGTTTCTGACTCGGGGATGACGCCGTTGCTTCATGCGATTGATCAAGGTCATGTAGCCGTGATCAAGGCCTTGCTTGAGCACGGCGCTTCGCCATTCGAACAACCGGTGAACATCCCGATCTGGGATGACGATCAAGATCGGGTGACCAAGGACCCAATGGATCGGGCGATTCTTCGAGGACTCGACGAGGCGGGAATCCTAGAGATCGCAGGGCGTAGGTTCGAGGGTCCTGATTACTTCGAAAATAAGCTTCAGCCCATGATCAAGGTAGGAACGTACAGAAATAACCCAGCTGGGGGCGCACTCGTCACTCTCATGCTCCGGCATTGGGATGAGCTGGCTGAAGTGTTGCAGTCAATCACGGTCAGCGTTGAGGTCGTTGAGGAGTCGACCGCGAAGGACAATCAGGAACAGTCTCTCTGGAGCGAGGGGTCGATCGCTGATTCGGCATCATAGCGTTTCGAACCAATGGTTCCCAACCCGTCCATGTACGGGCTCGCGTTCTCTTTCGGGAGAGCGCTTTTTCTTTTGCTTAAATACGCCGAAAACGTTATACTATAAAGACTTTATTCAGTTTTTCTCAAGAAATTATGGACAAATTTTACATTACAACCGCGATAGATTATATCAATGGCAAGCCTCATATCGGACACTCGCTCGAGAAAGTTGCGGCCGATGTTTTGACGCGCTTTTATGCCAACAAGATTGGCCGTGATAATGTTCGATTCGTCACCGGTACAGATGAGCATGGTGCGAAGATCGCACAATACGCAGAAAAAGAAAATCTTGAACCTCAAGCTTTTGCCGATCGTAACTCCGCTTATTTTTCTTTTGCATGGGATCAGTTAAATTTACAGTATGACCGTTTTGTTCGAACCACCGATGCTGATCACGAACAAACTGTGAAAGATTTAGTCACTAAGATGAAGGATAACGGCTTTTTGTACGAAGGCGAGTACGAAGGTTTGTATTGTGTTGGTCATGAAGCTTTTTTGACAGACAAAGATTTAGTTGATGGAGCTTGTCCAGATCATCAAACTAAACCAGAGTTAGTTAAAGAAAAGAACTGGTTTCTCAAAATTTCGGCATTTTCTGACAAAATCAAAACCGCGATTGAAAAAGATGAACTACTTGTTTGGCCAGAATCACGCAAAAATGAAATTCTAAGTTTGCTTGACCAAGGCTTCACCGACATTGCCATCTCTCGTCCAAACGTGAAGTGGGGAATTCCATTACCTTGGGACGAGTCTCAAACAATTTATGTTTGGGTTGATGCTTTAATTAACTATTACACCGCTGCTGATGGCTTTTGGCCAGCAAGCGCTCATGTCATTGGTAAGGATATTCTTAAATTCCACGCTGTAATTTGGCCAGCAATGTTGCTAGCTGCCGATTTACCTTTGCCAAAAGCTGTGATCACTCATGGTTATTTAACCGTGGATAACAAAAAGATTAGTAAGTCTCTCGGGAATGTTATCGATCCTAACGATTGGGTTGCAAAATATGGCAGTGACGCTGTTCGATATTTCTTACTTCGTGAAGTACCGTTCTCAGATGATGGTGATGTGAGTGAAGAGAAGTTGCGTTCTCGCTATGAGGGTGACCTCGCAAATGGCTTAGGAAACTTGGTTAGTCGCATTACAACTTTGGTTGAAAAGAATCTTGATGGCGTATTTCCAGAAGGTACTAAAGGTTTTACTGCCCCAGGTGATGAAATTAGTCCGCTAATAGAGCAGTATAAATTCCACGAAGCTTTAGCAATGATTTGGCAGTATGTAGCATGGGCTAACAAAACCGTGGACGAAAACAAACTTTGGGAATTAGCTAAGACTGATTTACCAAAATTTACCGAAGTTTCAAAACAAGTTATTGATGTTGTTGAAATTATCGCCAAAAGTTTAGCGCCATTTATGCCAGAAACTTCTCAGAAAATTCTCGCAGCGGTTACCGCAGACAAAATTGTTAAAGCCGAACCTTTATTTCCCCGAATTGAATAACTATGAGTTTCCCAAATTATCCAGATAAATATAAATACAAGTCTTTATTTACTGCAAAGGATTACAATAATTATCTCCGAACAGTAGGTCAGCATCCAGATTTTGAAATTCCCAAAGGTGTTATTTTCTGTTACTCACGAACACTATTAAAAGATATTCTAGAATCCGTGGAGCATACTGTAGTTCCAAGATTTTTTGCAGGTGATTTCTACTTGTTAAATGATAATGGTGTTGCTATAGGTATCAGTGGAAATTTTGGCGCCGGTGCTCCAGTGGTGACCTCAGTTCTCGAAGAATTAGCTGAATTGGGCGTAAAGAATTTTGTTAGTATTGGTCAAGCAGGAGCATTGCAACCAAATTTGGAAATAGGAAGTTACGTGGTTTGTGAAAAAGCGATTCGGGATGAAGGTGTTTCTCATCACTATGTTAAGTCAGAAAAATATGCTTCTGCAGATCCAGACCTAACAAATCAATTAAAAAAGAGTTTTGAAAAGTTAGACGTAACACCAGCAGTTGGCACTTCGTGGACGACAGACGCCCCGTATAGGGAAACGGTTGATGAGATAAAGCAATATCAATCAGAAGGAGTGCTGACTGTGGAAATGGAAGCCTCCGCCCTGTTTGCAGTAGCGCAGTATTTAAAAGTAAGGATGGCTAGTGCTTTTATGATTAGCGATAGCTTAGCAGATATTAAGTGGAATCCGCAGTTGCGTCATCCTGATTCTCAAAAATGGATGAGAAAATTATACAGCGCAGCTGTTGGAGCTATAAGTGAAATCTAATGCTGATTGATACTCACGCGCACGTACAATTTAGTGGTTTCAAAGATGAAGCTGATGAGATTATGCAGCGTGCTTTAGATGCGGGCATGGTTGTGGTTAATGTCGGGTCTCAAATAGATACGAGCACCGAAGCAGTGAAGATGCTCGATAAGTTTGCGGAGCGAGTCTACGCTGTTGTCGGACTTCACCCTGAGCATACTTTCAAACACACCCTTGATGAAGAAGAAAGTCATTTTGAAACTCGACAAGAAGATTTTAACTATGAGGCTTACAAAGCTTTAGCGCAGAATCCAAAAGTTGTTGGGATAGGGGAATGTGGTTTGGATTACTTTCGTTTTGAAGAAGGCTCTGATATTGTTAAGATTAAAGAACAACAGCGACTAGCTTTTGATCAGCAGATTAAACTAGCGTTAGAGCTTGATAAGGCGCTCGTGGTGCACTGCCGTCCAAGTTCTGGAACCGTTGATGCTTACGAAGATCTTGTTGAAATACTTACCAGGGTGAAGCAGGAAAATTCGCAATTAAGATTTGAAGTTCATTGTTTTACTGGGACATTAGCAGTGGCACAAAAGTTTGTTGAGCTTGGCGGTTATCTTGGTCTCAATGGCATCATTACATTTGATAAAACGGGAACAAGCGAAGAAGTAGTTAAAAATATTTCCCTCGACAATATTATTCTTGAAACCGATTGTCCGTACTTGTCACCAGTTCCGCTTCGTGGAAAAAGAAATGAACCACTCAACGTGAAATATGTCGCAGAAAAAATCGCCGAATGGAAAAATGTTTCTTTCGAAGAAGTTGAAATCAAGACAACTGAGAACGCCAAGCAATTGTTTAAACTAGAGTTATAATCATGACTAAATACAATCCGAAAAAAATAGAAGCCAAGTGGCAGAAGTATTGGCAGACGCAGAAAACTTTTTTGGCAAAGAACGGTTCAAAAAAAGATAAGCGTTATGTCTTAGCTGAATTTCCATATCCTTCCGGTGCTGGTTTGCACATGGGTCATTTGCGCGGTTATACAGCAGGGGATGTGACTTCCCGATACTTACGCATGCAAGGTTATGAAGTTCTCTACCCAATGGGTTGGGACGCTTTTGGTTTACCTGCTGAAAATTACGCGATTAAAACTGGCGTACAACCAGCGATATCAACTGCGGCCAACATCAAGAACGCGAAACGACAAATGCAAGGTTGGGGGATGAGTTTTGATTGGTCACGTGAAGTAAACACCACAGATCCCGAATACTACAAATGGACGCAGTGGTTGTTTTTGCAATTTTTTAAAGCGGGTTTGGCTTACGAAGCCACTGGTTTAATTAACTGGTGCCCGAAAGATAAAACTGGTTTAGCAAACGAAGAAGTTATTGATGGCAAGTGTGATCGTTGTGGTACCGTTGTAGAAAAGAAAAATCTTCGTCAGTGGTATTTGAAAATTACCGCCTATGCTGACAAGTTGCTCGAAGGTCTGAAAGATGATTTACCCGAATGGCCAGAGCAAGTTAAACTTCAACAAGAAAATTGGATTGGGAAATCAACCGGTGCAGAAATTATATTTTCCGCAAAAATACCAAAGCAGGGTATAACTGTGTTTACCACACGCCCTGATACAATTTTTGGTGCAACATTTTTGGTTGTCTCTCCTGAACTTGCGCAGAAGTGGATTGCAGAAGGTTGGGAGGCATCAAAACAAGTTAAAACTTACATTGATAGAGCGTTAACCAAAGACGAGCAGGATCGTACTGCTGAAAAGAAAGATAAGACAGGCGTAGATACAGGTTTGACTGCGGAGAATCCAGCTACAAAAAAACAAATTCCAATTTGGGTGGCAGATTACGTTTTGGGAAACTATGGTACGGGTGCGATTATGGCTGTTCCAGCTCACGACGATCGTGATGCCGAGTTCGCCTCAACATTTAAATTACCAGTGGTTGAAGTTATTAAAGATGGGGTTATGGTTGGTTCTTCTCAGAAATATAACGGCAAGCGCGCTGAAGATGTTATGGAAGTCATGGCCAAAGACTTTGGTAAGCCAAAAGTGCACTACAAGCTTCGTGACTGGGTTTTTTCCCGCCAACGCTATTGGGGCGAACCAATCCCGATCATTCACTGCGAAAAATGTGGAATTGTTGCAGTGCCAGACAAAGATTTACCGGTACTACTTCCAAAAGTCAAAAAGTATGAACCAACCGGAACAGGAGAATCGCCATTAGCTGCAATTGATTCTTGGGTGAACGTAAAATGTCCAACTTGTAAATCTCTAGCCAAGCGCGAAACTAACACCATGCCACAGTGGGCAGGAAGCTCGTGGTATTATTTGCGCTACGTTGATCCAAAAAACAAGAAAGAGTTCGCAGCGAAAGACGCTTTGAAGTATTGGTTGCCAGTTGATACATACTTTGGTGGTATGGAGCACACCACTCTTCATTTACTGTATTCTCGTTTTTGGAATTTGTTTTTGTATGATCAAAAATTAGTCCCAGTAAAAGAGCCTTACAAGAAGCGTGTGCCACATGGAATTATTCTCGCACATGATGGCGAAAAGATGAGCAAGAGCAAAGGCAATGTTGTTAATCCTGATGACATTATTTCTAAGCATGGTGCAGACACTTTGCGCATGTATGAAATGTTTTTAGGTCCACACGAAGCTCAGGTCGCATGGAGTGATCAAGGCGTGATTGGTGTTCGTCGTTTTTTAGAACGTGTGTGGTTGATGGGTGAGACTGTGGCGAAAAATAATTTTTCTGCAAAATCTTCAAAGAATGCAGAAGCGGCTCTCCATAAACTGATTAAAAAAGTTACAGAAGACATTGAGAACTTCCGATTCAATACTGCAATCTCAAGTTTTATGCAGTTTATGAACGAGATAAAAGATGAACCTGTCGACAAAAAATTGATGCAAACCTTCTTGCAAGTTCTGTATCCTTTCGCTCCGCACATTTCCGAAGAATTGAGTGAGTTACTTGGCAACAAGAAATCCGTTCAACAAAGCGCTTGGCCAAAGGCAGATTTATCTAAACTTATTGAATCGAGTGTCGAGGTTGTGGTCCAAATAAATGGTAAAGTTCGTGATAAATTTAGCGTTCCAGCCGAGACTTCTGCAAAAGACATCGAGAAACAAGCGCTTAGCTTAGAAAAGATCACAGTTGCTTTAGCAGGTGCTAAACCAAAACGCGTTATTGTCATCAAAAATAAGTTAGTTAATATTGTAATATAAAAAAAAGCGACAGTCACACTCTGTCGCTCTTGGCCTTGACCTTTTGCTCGCAATGGGCGAGACAAGCAAGGTTTAACGCACCTTCGAGGCCTGCGTTGAGATCTCGGCCTAGTTGTACGGCGACGTCACGTACGAATCGCCATTCTTTCTCGAGCCCTTCAGTGGACTTGAGTCTGAAATGCTTTTTGATTTCATAGTGACGTACGAGCCGATCCAAATCCAGTAGTTGTTCCTCGGTAGACCGATTCATATAGGTACCCCCCTTATTTTTAGCCTGCAATATAACTAAAGCATTGTCAAGATAGGGAAGTAACAAAAGAGCTGTTATACTATAGATAAGTAAAACCTTATCACTTGAAACAAAAATGATTTTCCACGCGCTTCGTCTCCCACATTACTTCACAAACCATATCCGTCGGCAAATGGCCGAACTTTACGCCTCTAGTGCGATAGCTGATATTGCTATGGCGGTCGTAATGCTGTTTGAGCCAATTTTTTTATACAGCGTTCTTGGCTTTACCATCAACGAAGTTTTGTTGTTCATGGGAGCGGTCTATGTTTTTTACATTCTCCTCATTCCTTTTGGTGCCAAAATTGCTAATCGATTTGGTTATGAGCACGCCATATTTTTTAGTATCCCTTTTCAAATTTTGTACTGGGGTTTGCTTTTTGGCTCTCAACAAAATATGGTTTTAGTTTTCTTTGCTCCATTAGCGTTTGCGCTTCAAAAAAGTTTGTATTGGCCAGCCTTCCACGCGATCATTGCCCGATTTGCAAACCAAGGTCAGCAGGGCAGAGAGTTTAGTTTACTTCGTCAGATTATTAATCTTTCATTTGTTCTTGGACCATATTTGGGTGGGTTAATTTCTGAACAGTTTGGAGTAAGAATAACTTTCGTTGTTGCCTCAGCGGTTTATTTCTGTTCGTTTATTCCACTATTTACAACTAAGGAAATTTTCATTCCCAAAGTTTACAAGTTTAGAGACACATTAAAGCTTTACCGAAAACTTCCGAAAAAGTTTTTAGGTTATTTGGGTTTCGGAGAAGAGTTGTTAGTGCTTACGGTTTGGCCAATTTTTATTTTCATCGTTGTAAAGAATTACGAGGATACTGGTATCTTGGCAACTTTAGCAGCATTTGTAGCCATGGTTATTGGTTTGTATATTGGCATGTTGACGGATAGTTCAAAAAGTAAAGTTTTGTTACTTCGCTTTGGTGCAGTCTTGTATTTTCTCACTTGGATTGGTCGTATTGTGGCCAATACTTTTTATACACTGTTTGCGATTGACAGTGTTTCAAGAGTTGGAAAAGAAATGGTCTTTATCCCACTCTCAACTGTGACTTATGAACGTGCGGAAAGTTCGCACATCATGCCTTACGTGGTATTTTTTGAACAAAGTTTGGCTATAGGGAAACTTTTGGCAGTGTTGCTGGGAGTTATTGTCTTTGGGCTAACTGGCAGCTTTTTAGCCGTGTTTATACTGGCCGGTTTATTCAGTTTGCTGTATATGCTAATCTAAACGAGATGAACAAAAGATATTTTGCAATCAAATACTGTGCTTTAGACTGGTAAATCGAAAAACACGATTTTTACCAGTAATTTTTATCTATGAAATATACATACATTCCACAATCAGATCCGCAAGTTTATGGAGCAATTGAAAAGGAATCGTTGCGTCAGAAAGAGGGTATCGAGCTCATTGCTTCAGAAAATTATGTGTCGCCAGCTGTGCTTGAAGCTATGGGTAGTATTTTGACGAACAAGTATTCAGAAGGTTATCCTGGAAAGCGATATTATGGTGGTAACGAAGTTATTGATGAAGTTGAAACGTTAGCTATTGATAGGGCAAAGGAATTGTTTGGCGCAGAGTACGTTAATGTCCAACCGTTGTCTGGTAGCCCAGCTAATTTAGCAGTCTACATGGCACTACTTCAGCCAGGAGACACCATACTTGGTTTTTCGTTAGACCAAGGTGGGCATTTGTCTCACGGACATCCTTTAAACTTTTCCGGCAAACTCTACAAAATTATTCCGTATCATGTTAACAAAGAAACTGAATTAATTGATATGGACGAAGTTGAAGCAATTGCACTTCGTGAAAAACCAAAAATGATTATCGCTGGTTTCTCAGCATATAGTCGAAGTTTAGATTGGAAACGTTTTAAAGAAATTGCGGACAAAGTAGGAGCGTATACGTTTGCTGATATTGCGCACGTTGCTGGTTTGATTGCGGGAAAGCAATTAGAAAGCCCTGTCCCTTACTTTGATGTTGTCGCAACTACAACTCACAAAACTTTACGTGGTCCACGTGGCGCTATAATTATGTGTAAAGAAAAGTTTGCGTCGGCGATTGATAAAGCGGTGTTCCCAGGTGTGCAAGGTGGGCCGCATGATCACATTAATGCGGCAAAAGCCGTAGCCTTTGCCGAAGCTTTGAAACCGGAGTTTCAAGATTACTCACAACGGGTTATCAAAAATGCGCAAGCTATGGCCGCAGCTTTGCAACAGCGTGGGTATCGTGTCATTTCTGGTGGTACAGATAATCATCTTATGCTTGTGGATGTTTTTGGTAGTAAAAATATTACTGGTAAAGAAGCTGAGCACGCACTTGAAACCGTTGGGATTTCTATAAACAAAAACATGATTCCGTTTGATACCCGCAAACCACTCGACCCATCGGGAATTCGACTCGGTACGCCAGCTGTCACCACTCGTAACATGACTGAATCAGATATGGAAATTATCGTTGAGTTGATGGATAAAGCTATGATGGCAAAAGATAATGAGGTCGAGCTCGTAAAGATTAAAGAAGAAGTTAAACTGTTTGCACTGCAATTCCCAGTGCCAGGAATCGAATAATTATGGAAATATTTCAAGCAGCGATTTTAGGGTTAGTTCAGGGGTTTGCCGAGTTTTTACCGATTTCGTCTTCGGCGCATTTGGTAATTGCGCCATGGCTGTTTGGGTGGCGTGATCCTGGTTTAGGTTTTGATTTGGCTTTGCATTGGGGAACTTTGCTTGCGGTGCTTGCTTACTTCCGAAAAGATATTTTGAATTTGATTAAAGGGTTTTGGCATTCGCTGTGGCCATCAACACGAAATATTCGAGAAAATATTTGGCAAAAGCTTTCGTGGCTCTTAGTTATTGCCAGCATCCCAGGGGCAATCATCGGTAAGCTTTTAGAAGAACAAGCTGAAACAGTTTTTCGCAACCCACTTCTCATAGCCATTACCTTGAGCGTCTTTGGTGTAGTGTTGTTGTTGGTCGATAGATACAGCAAGAAACAAAAAGATCTGGATCACATTACTTGGGTAGATTCCTTGATCGTTGGTTTAAGCCAGGCCTTTGCGATTATTCCAGGTGTGTCGCGAAGTGGTAGTACCATGACCGCTGGTTTAGCTTTGGGTTTCAAGCGTGAAGACACTGCTCGATTTAGTTTTCTCATGTCGTTACCGATTATTTTTGGAGCCGGTTTGTTGAAAGTCGGGGAGTTAGGTGATGGCGTGAGTACTTCAGCTTTGGTTGCCGGGTTTATTACAGCTGCTGTTTCTGGATTTTTATCAATCAAGTTCTTATTAAAATATTTAGCCACCCATGATTTCAAAATTTTTGTATGGTATCGTTTCATCTTCGCGGCAGTAATTATTGCTGTGTATGTAATGCGTTCTTAGCTTATGAAATTTGATGAAGCTGGATACAAACATTTTCAATCTCTTCTCCGTTCGAATATGTTTTTTCGAGGGTTTTTTATTTTCTGGGGAATCTATGGAATAGTTTTCGTCCCACTCGAAGTGTTATTGGTCCTTAGACTTCCTAACGGATGGCAAGCTTTTATCTTGGCCGTCATTGCTTACTTCATTACTTGGCCATTAATTGCGCATGCGATTAATTTGTTTTACAAAAAGAAGAGACCATATCAGCGTTTTGGTTATGAGCCGGTGTATTCGTCTGTGTTGTTTTCTCGTGTTCGCAAAAATCGGTTTAATTCTTTCCCGTCTCGTCATACCATGGCGTTGAGTGCAGTGGCGATGGTCTTGTTATTTTATTCAATGCCAGTTGGTGTTGTTGGTTTGGTTATTGCGGCATGGGTTGGGTTTAGCCGAATTATACTTAGCTATCATTATCCAATTGATGTTATTACTGGTTTTATTTTGGGGTGTGTTTGTGGTTGGTTAGTTTATGTAATAGGCGCACCATTACTCTTTACGTAAGGCTTATTTTTTGATAGACTGATGTAGATTTTTGAATAGGGCCGGTGTGGCGGAACTGGCAGACGCGCACGACTCAAAATCGTGTACCGAAAGGTGTGTGGGTTCGATTCCCTCCACCGGCACCAAAAAAGTCGACCAACGTTGGTCGATTTTTTGTTTGCTCCAAGCCCTTAAATTTGCTAAAATTTTATTAGAATAAGCCGTTATTAAGAAACAAAACTACTTTTATGGATGATATTACTCCTGCCTCAGACCCTAACTTTGATGCCGTAATGGGCCTGTCTCCAGAGCCACAGAATACGATTGAGGATTTTGACGAAGTTCAGCCAAGTCAGTTCGTACCATCGGCTCAAACCATGCCGGTGTATCAAGAAACTGAAATGCCTGAGCCAGTGGTCCCAGCAACTCCCCAAGCTTTAGAAAGTGATCGGGTTTCATATGCTGACGCCCAGATTCAAGAAATTGATATTACGAAGATTGTTCCCAATCCATATCAACCTCGAAAAATTTTTGATCCAGAAGGTTTAAAGGAATTATCAGATTCGATTCGCGAACATGGTGTGATTCAACCAGTGGTTGTGACTGAAACCCCAACTGGCTATGAGTTAGTTGTTGGTGAACGCCGTTTTCGCGCTAGTCAGTTAGCTGGCATTCCAAGAATCCCCGCGATTATCAAAAAACAACTTCATGACCAAACTAAACTTGAAGTTGCCCTTATCGAAAACATTCAACGTCGTGAACTTAATCCAATTGAAGAAGCCCAAGCTTACGATCGATTAATAAAAACGTTTAACTTAACTCAAGATCAAGTTGCGAAGAAAGTCGGGAAGAGTCGCCCAGCAATTACCAACACACTTCGTTTGTTAAATTTGCCTGCGGAAATTCAACGCGCGGTGATTGAAGGAAAAGTTTCTGAAGGTCACGCTCGCGCGATATTAGGTTTGCCTGATATGGAACGACAACTTCAAATGTATCGCACAATTTTAGAACAAGGTTTAAACGTGCGCCAAGTTGAAGCCAAGGTTCGTGAGTTTACAGCGAAGCGTCAGATGGATGCGGCTGCACCAGATCCAAAACTTATTGCGTTGGAAACAGAGTTGCGTGGTAAGCTTGGTACTCAAGTAAAAATTCAACGGCAGGGTCGCGGTGGTCGCATCATGATCGACTTCTTTAGCGAAGAAGAACTCGACGACATTATTCACAAGATGGCTGAAGAACAAAAAAGCCAATCAGCTGATTCATCTTACTTCGTAGTTTAGTTATTAATTTTTATACTATGCAATACAAACACATTGAACAGTTAGCCTTGGAAAATGAAAATTTTCGTAAAGTTCTGTTCACCAACAAGCATTCCCAAGTCGTGTTGATGAGTGTGAAGCCTGGTGAGGATATCGGGTTGGAAACTCATCACGTTGATCAAATTTTAGTGTTCGTCCAAGGAACTGGCGTAGCTTTAGTCGGTGGTGAGGAAAAACAGATCAGCGCTGGGGATATGGTTGATGTTCCTGCTGACACCGAACATAATTTTACAAATACTGGTAATGAAGATTTAAAATTGTATACGGTTTACGCTCCAGCAGAACATGCTGATGGTACGATTCATAAAACTCGAGCAGAAGCTGTGGCAGCTGAAGCCCATGAACATCAAAGTTAGAATAAAAAAAGACCTCCGGATGGAGGTCTTTAGTTTTAAGCGGTAGCTTTGGCAGCGGTTTTCATGCAACGGGTGCAAGCTTTAACGCGATTGCCATGGGTGTCGCGAGCCCACTGTAAATTAGGGGACAAGCGGCGAATCGATCCACGCATACTGTGAGAGCGCTTGATCGTTTTGGAGTAAATTTTACCGCAGACGGTACACATTTTTGGCATGGGTCGAAAAATTAGAAAATATCAGATTTAAATAAGTACTTGGTAATTCTACCACAGTTTGTTAAAATGATCAAGTATGGATTTAGTTATTACATTAGTCATATTATTGTTTTCAGCAATCGTCCATGAGGTTAGTCATGGGTTGATGGCTGAGCGTTTAGGCGATGATACTGCCCGTGAAGAGGGGAGAATTACGCTTAACCCAATCCCTCATATTGATCCGTTTGGATCAATTTTGTTGCCGCTTTTGATGTGGTTTGCTACAGCAGGGCAGTTTGTCTTTGGAGCAGCTAAGCCAGTTCCAGTGAATTTTAGTAATCTAAGAAATCCGCGTAGTGGGATGGCCTTGGTAAGTTTAGCTGGTCCATTTAGTAACTTTGCCCTCGCTATTCTCTTGGTTATTCCTTTAAAGCTTAATTTGGCAAGTAGTATTGCTGAACCTATTTTACTTAAAGCAATCTTGATTAACTTGTTGCTCGGTGTTTTCAACTTAATCCCAATCCCACCCCTGGATGGAAGTAAGGTCATTGCTTCGTTTTTACCTCGGGAATGGATGTATAAGTTGTTAGAGCTGGAGCGCTTTGGTTTTATCCTTATCTTACTATTTTTGTACACTGGTGTTTTGAACACTATATTTGTGCCGGTAGTTGTTATTTTTAGTTCCATTTTCGGTTTAGACCTCTTTTAAGCCTTTATTGACAAAAAGGTATAAATATTGTATACTACGGGGTCACTTCGGTGACGCTATTTTTGATAGTTTCTAAGTGAGAGGGAGAGAGACAATGCAAAGATTGCTTTGGTTGTTGGCGCTCGTTCGGCCTCGTCTTGAGGGGCTCGTTAGCCACATTGGCCATGGAGTCAAATGGCTTTGGGAGTTCGACGGAGTGCGAGCGGCGGTTCTCCCGTTGCTCATGTTCTTCGTCGGTTGGTACGATGTAGTTTGGTTCTCGGTCATGGGGCTCATAGTTCTCCTGCTGATCGAGTGGCCTATCCGTAACCGGCCGAACTGGTTCTACCATGATCGAATTCGCTTCATCGCGCGTTTGGTCAGCTCGGTCCTGACTTTCTGGGTTCGTCGAGTTACTGAGAGTGCACTTGCGCTTTACCGACTCGCGAAGAAGCTCTTCGCTCGAATTCAGGAACTACCGATCAAGCAGCGAGTCGCTGCTTGGTGCGGTGTGGGCATTGCGTGCTTGGGCATCGGGCTCTGGATGTGGTCGACGAGACCCATCGAGCCGGTGTTCGAGTCTCGTGCGGCTTATCCGATCGGCGCAAGTCGGTTTGGTTTGACTGACGAGGAGCTCGCGCTTCGTAAGGTCAAGAAGACTGAGAGTATGACGTTTTGGATCCTCAAGGACCCTCGCGCAGAAGCGGGGGCTCAGAAGATCCTGGGTCTCATGCCCACGGTTGAGGCTGCAGCTATCGAGTATGAAGTTCCCGCGTGGAGACTCGCGGCGCATCTCGTTCTCGAGAGCTTCGGAGAGAGCACTGCGCAGAGTCCGACCGGACCGGTCGGTATCGCGCAGTTTACAAAAAAGACTGCGGCCGCGATTGGCCAGGTCAAAGACGGGAAGTATCTCTATCGCGTCCGCAATGGTGTGATCGAGGACAACCGTCAGAACGATGAGCTCGCCATCTATGGAGCCGCAAAGCTTTTGCGGATGGAGTTCGAGTTTTTCGGAGATTGGGACTTCACTTCGTTCGCTTATCACAGCGGGCGTGGTGTGGTCACTGGATGGGTGAAGATGTATATTTCTCCCAGCCCCGTCGGTAAGGGAGGCAAGGCTGATCTCCAGAAGTACCTCGTCTCGTACGAGCGTCTGTATTTCGATAACAGCCCGTACCACAATACGGGCTCGTACGCGATCTACAAGAAGCTTATGTTACCCAAGAAGTTGGGCGGCACGGGGGACTTCGGCCCCAACTACGCCTTCAAGGTCGCGCGGTGGATGGAGCTCCTCCAGCTTTGTCAGCGAGACCATAAAGCCTTCGACTCTCTTGCCGCCTTACAGCGGTTTGAAAACGAGAAGGGCGTGATGGTAGCGCGGAACCACCGGATGTGGTCTTACTTCCGGGACACTGACAAGGTTTACAAAGACCGCGGTGACCTTGAAGACGCTATCGAAGCAGGAGAGATAGTACAGGTCCCGAACGACCCTAAGTTCGGATTCCAGCTCCGCCTAGATGGCAATGGCTCTCTCGGCGAAGCCGATCCGGAAAATCGCGAGTTGTATATCGCGACGAAACCGGAAACTGCTGGGTGCTTGCTCTATGTAATGAGCGAGCTTCGACGATTTCGGCAAGTTGCCGGTGAGCGTGGGGCAAAGGTTGCAGAGCTTCCGGTATTTGAGGTTACGTCATTGACGAGAACTATCGAGTACCAGAAGCGGCTTCATGGGATTAATCCCGTGGCCACGAAAGCCATTTCTTTTCACGTCCTGGGAGCGGCGTTCGACATTACTCGCAAGGGGTTGTCGGAAGCCGATCAGAGGGATCTCGAGTTCATCCTCAACGAACTCGATTCGCTAGGGTTTATTGGTTGGGTTCCGGAGAATGCGGCGTACCACGTCGTCGTCGCGCCGGAAAAGGAACCCATCGAATTCTTCCGGGGAGTCTATGGGCAGTCGAGCGAGTACAAGTCGTCTGCCCGAGTTCTCACTGGATGGTAAACGGATCATTACCGTGAGGAAGTGATGTTCCTGGCCAGGTTGCGAAAGCGACCTGGCCTTCTTTTTTTATTTGACAATCCCTCCATATTTCCCTATAATCACCATACAAGTACATAAGAAGTCGCGAGCCAACCGGCCGCATTTACTGATTACAGTCACATCCATTGGGAAGTACGCCTAACAGACTTCTAGGCAGTACCAATTATGTGAAGCAAAAGCACTGACTTTTGTCAGTTTTTTATTTGCTTAATCTTATATACTTCGACAAGAACAAGTAATCAACGAAAGGAAAGATTGTGCCAACAATCAATCAATTGGTCCGTAAGGGCCGTAAGCCTCTTAAGGCTAAAAGTGCTTCTCCAGCGCTACAGCGTCGCCAGAACTTGATCAAGAATAAAACCTTGTTCATTCCTACTGGTGCACCATTTATGCGCGGTGTGTGTCTCAAGGTTTATACCAGCACCCCAAAGAAGCCAAACTCAGCTTTGCGTAAAATCGCCAAAGTTAAATTGACCAACGGTATGGAAGTACTCGCGTATATTCCTGGTATTGGTCACAACTTGCAAGAACACAGTGTGGTTATGATTCGTGGCGGTCGTGTAAAAGATTTGCCAGGTGTCCGTTATCACATTGTTCGCGGTAAGTTAGATACTCTCGGAGTCGACGGGAGAAAGCGTAGCCGTTCTAAGTATGGAACAAAGCGCCCTGTTGCTTAATTCTGAATTGAAAAGGATATAAACCTATGCCACGAAGAACCAGAGGGTACGATAAACACGTACCAGCGCCAGATCCAAAATTTACTAGCGTCAAATATGCCAAGTTCATCAACTATTTGATGGAACGCGGTAAGAAAAGTGTCGCTCAGAAGATTTTTTACGCTGCGATTGATATCGTTACTGAAAAAATGAAAACAGTTGAAACTGATGGTGAACCAAAAGACGGTCGCCAAGTTTTTGATGTTGCGTTGAAGAATGTTGCTCCTGTGATGGAAATCAAAGGTCGCCGCATTGGTGGATCTAACTATCAGGTCCCAATGGAAGTTCAAGAACCACGCCGTACCGCTCTTGGTATGAAATGGATGATTGCTGCTGCTCGTGCCCGTAAAGGTCAACCAATGGCTGACAAGCTTGCTAACGAAATCATGGACGCCTATAACAAGTTGGGTGCAGCTATGAAGAAGCGTGAAGATACTCACCGTATGGCCGAAGCTAACAAAGCTTTTGCTCACTTCGCTCGCTTTAACCGAAGATAAAAATATGGAATCTGAAAATTCAAGAGAAGAATACCTAGAATCGCTTGAAATAAACAAACGGACTGGAGTAACTAAAGATTCGTTTAATGCATTTTTCGGCTTACTATCTTATGCTCTGCATTTATTAGAGGATGGGAAGTACGAAGAATTTACGGAAATGTTACGTAAAGAGAATATTCGAACTTATGAACAGTATTTGGCTCGAAAAAATTCGGAATATGCTAAGAAAGTCTTAAATGCCAGTTCTCAAGAAGGTATTAAAGCTTTTAATGACCTAGCTCTTGAATTCAATCAACAAAAAGATCAAGTCATCGCGAATAGAGATGCATCTTACATAAAAGATGTTTTGCAAAGAGCTGATGAGTTAACAAGAAAATAAAGTCAATTAACTATTTAAACTATGGCCCGAGAATATCCAATTGAAAGTACCAGAAATATTGGTATCATCGCTCACATCGATGCCGGTAAGACCACCACAACTGAAGGTGTTCTATATAACACTGGTATGGTTCACAAAATTGGTGCAGTTCACGAAGGTGAAACTGTTACCGACTGGATGGAACAAGAACGCGAACGTGGTATTACTATTACCTCAGCTGCGGTGACCTGTTACTGGACACCACGCCACGTTAAACTTGCTCCAGACACTTCTTACAAAATTAACATCATCGATACACCAGGACACGTAGACTTCACTGTAGAAGTTGAACGTTCTTTGCGTGTGCTTGATGGTGCAGTTACTGTGTTCGACGGTAAAATGGGTGTTGAACCTCAGTCTGAAACTGTGTGGCGCCAAGCTGACAAGTATGGCGTGCCTCGCATCTGTTCTATTAATAAGATTAACCAAACCGGTGGTGACTTTTATAAGTCCCTGGAATCCATTCACAATCGTTTAAGTAAAAACGCTTTGCCAATTCAGCTCCCAATTGGATTCGAAAAGGATATCAACGGTGTGGTGGATTTGGTGCAGATGAAGTCTTACACTTATAAAGATTTTACAGACAAAGAATTTACTGTTGGTGAAATTCCTGCTGACATGCTCGAAAAAGCCAAAGAGTGGCGACATAAGCTCGTCGAAAAAGTTGTCGAATACGATGACGAAACAATGGAAAAGTATTTGGGTGGTGAAGAGCTTACAGAAACCGAACTTCTTAGTGCGATTCGAAAAGCTACTCAGTCTGGTGAATTTTTCCCAGTGATTGGTGGAGATAACCGTGGTATTATCGTGCAGATGATGCTTGATGCTGTGGTCAACTTCTTACCAAGCCCAACCGATCGCGGTCCTGTTAAAGGCCATGATTTAAAAACCGGGGAAGAAGTTTTGCGTAATCCAA
>JADZEH010000027.1 GCA_020850635.1 Candidatus Doudnabacteria bacterium
CCAAAATCTTCTCCAAAACACAAAAAATTCATCGAACGTACTATTTCAAGTACTGGTGGCTGAATCTGAGCTTTTTCAAAATCAAACACATGAGTAATTTCATCTTTGTCATTAAAGAACAAGTTTGATCCGTGAAAATCTCCATGAATTAATTGTGGCTCACCAAAATTATTTTCATAAGGAACCGTTTCAGTCTCTTCGACTATTTTAACTTTCAAATCCAAGAAGTCTCTGGCCATGTTATCAAACTCAGAATCTGATTTGATCAACTCTCTGAGAAACTTAGCTTTTGCCAAAAAATCTGGCTTTGCCCACATCACAAAATCATCGTAATCAATTTTTGGATAATCTTTTTGTCCTGCAACATGAATTTTTGCCAACATCTCGCCTGCCGACTTTAACGCAGTTTTCGAGTAGTGCTTACCTTTACCATGACTCCCCTCAACAAACGGGTACAAACTATATACACTATCTTCAACCTGAAACATGGTTTGGTTGTCAGCAAATGTAATTGGTAAAATTGCTGGAATTCCTCGATCAAAAAAAAGCTGTTCAATATCCAAAATCTGCCTAACTTTAATAGGATCAGCAACTCGATGCTTCTTCAAAAAATACTTTTTATCGCCATTTATAAGCACGTAGTTATCACTTAAATAACCCAACTCTACTTTGTGGGATAATTCAAGATTATTTAAATGATAGTTTTCTTTGACTCTGTTTAGAACTTCATTCATCAAATTAAATTTCTAGCTCTTAGTTTTTGCTACGATTTCTTCTTCGGTTGTGTTGAATTTTTTTAGTAAGTACTGACGCACACCAGCCCATACGCCATTAACTGCATTCTTGTTGCTTTCCCGTTTATCATGCTGACGATAAAACAAAACGTACTGTCGTAGTTGCTTATGCTTCAACCCTGCGTAAGCCAGCTTGAGCCACATTGTATAATCTTGTGAAGCCAAAGTTAAATCCCAGCCCTTCACTTTTGCTACCGCACTACGACGCATCATCACCGTGCCATTGCAAATAAAGTCGGCTTTCATTAAATTCCAAAACATCTGTTTAGGAGTTGGGTAATATCGATTCGGCCAACGCCATCTGAAATTAACCACATCATTAGCGTCGATGATTAACGGCACACCGTACATCCATTCAACTTTTGGCGATTTTACAAACTCATCATAAAAGTTTTCAAGTGCGTATGGTAACAAACAATCGTCGTCATCAAGTGGATAGATAAAACTGCCTTTGGAAGCTTTAAAACCAATATTCAAAGCCCCAGACGCTTTAACGTTCTTGGGGCTGCGAATATATTTGATGCGCGGATCTTTTTTAGCGTACTCGCGAACAACTTTTCGAGTATTATCACTTGAAGCATTATCAACAATAATGTGTTCGTGTTCAACAGAATTTTCAAGCTGACGTTGCACACTCTCAATTGTTCGTGGTAAAAAAGTTTCGCCACGATTCCAAGTCGGTGTTATAACCGAGACAAGATTCTTTTTCATACGTAGTACAAAAGACTACTCTAGATTATCGCTCTGCGCGATGATGTGGTGGACGGGAACCACCGCTTGAACGACCACCAGCTCTTGGGCCACCACTTGGACGACCACCACCGAAACGTCCCCCACTGCTTGGTGGACGATTAGCAGATGCAGCCAACTGCTCTGGAGTTGGATCTGGAGCGAAAGGTTTGTGAGTTAAGTTAATTCGTCCTTGGTCATCAATTTCAACCACTTGGACTTTCAAAGTATCGCCAACTTTCACTACGTCTTCAACTCGAGCAACGTGATAGTTAGCAAGTTGAGAAACGTGAACCAAACCTTCTTTGCCTGGTAAGACTTCGACGAAAGCACCAAAGTCCATCAAGCGAGTGACTTTCCCATCAAAGATTTCACCACGTTCAACTTCTCGAACAATGCTTTTAATCCAATCAACGGCTTTAACGCTTGCTTCAGCATCTGTGGAAGCAACCATGACTAAACCGTTATCTTCAATATCAATTTTTACACCAGTTGCAGCAATAATTTCGTTAATAACTTTACCACCCGCACCAATGACTTCACGAATCTTGTCTGGCTTAATCATGAAGCTAGTAATGCGTGGAGCGTATGGAGACAAATCTGGACGAGGCTCGGACAATGCTTCTTTCATTTTAGAAAGAATGTGCATGCGAGCTGGCTTAGCTTGATTCAACGCGATCTCTAAAATTTCCGCGGTTAAACCTTTTACTTTGATATCGAGTTGTAAAGCAGTAACACCCTCGTCGTTACCAGTAACTTTAAAGTCCATGTGGCCATTGAAATCTTCAATACCTGCAATGTCGGTTAAAACTTTGAAACGATTTGGATTAGCTTCATCCATAACCAGACCCATAGCACAACCACCAATGACATGTTTGATAGGAACACCGGCGTCCATTAACGCTAAGGTGCTACCACAAGTTGATGCCATTGAAGTTGAACCGTTGCTGGAAAGAACTTCAGAAACTAAACGCATGGTGTAAGGAAAACCTTCTTGATCTGGCAAGACCACTTCAACCGCACGTTCAGCTAAGGCCCCATGACCAACTTCACGTCGGCCTGGTCCACGGTTAGGAGAAACTTCACCAACGCTGTATCCCGGGAAGTTGTAGTGATGAATATATCTCTTAGTACGACCTTCCATAGGGTCTTCCATGCTATCCAGAAGCTGTTCGTCACCTTTACTACCTAGAGTTACAGTAGTTAAAACCTGAGTTTCACCACGAGTAAACAAAGCTGAACCATGGGTACGAGGCAGTACGCCGACTTGAGCAGAGATCTTACGAGTTTCGTCTAGCTTACGACCATCCACGCGACGTTCACTGTCGAGAATCTGTTTCTGTTGATACTTCTTCAAGATCTTATCAACTGCATCGACTACTTCTTTTTTGATTGAGACATCTTTAAGTTCACTGAGTTGCTGTTCGACATTTGCTACAGCATCGTTAATCAACGCGGTAACATTGTTATCACGTTCTTCTTTGGTTGGAACATAAACCGCTGCTTCAATTTTGTCATCAGTCAAAAAAGCTTTCACTGACTCCATAACCTCAGCGTTGATTTCTTTGATAACTGGCGTTAACTTGTCTTTACCAACCTGCTTGCGGAATTCTTCCTGAGTTTCAACCAAAGTCTTCAAAAATTTCTGAGCAAATTTTACACCTTCAATAATTTCAGCTTCAGAAACTAACTGCGCACCAGCTTCAACCATAATGATATGTTCAGCAGTACCACAAACTACTAAGTCCATAGTGCTTGCTTCACGTTGTTCAATAGTTGGGTTTACAACGTATTCACCATTGATTTTCCCAACACGAACCCCAGCAACTGGACCATCAAATGGAATGCTGGAAATAGTTAAAGCCATACTGGCTGCGTTCACCGCAACCATGTCTGGATCGTGAATACCATCAATACAAAGTA
The DNA here is from genome assembly GCA_020850635.1 of Candidatus Doudnabacteria bacterium. Lineage (GTDB taxonomy): Bacteria > Patescibacteriota > Doudnabacteria > UBA920 > UBA920 > JADZEH01. The sequence goes on from JADZEH010000027.1 coordinate 3,447, forward strand.
CGGTGGTAACAATCTGAACGTCGTTACGCATGCTCTCTGGGAACATCGGACGCAAAGTACGATCGATAACTCGACCAGTTAAAATAGCGTCGTCAGTGGCGCGACCTTCGCGCTTAACCCAACGACTCCCTTTAATTTTTCCTGCCGCGTACAATCTTTCTTCGTAATCAACCAAAAGTGGAAAAAAATCTATCCCATCACGTGGTTCTTTTTTCATGACTGCTGTAGCGAGGACAACTGTGTCCCCTAGTCTTGCTAACACCGCACCATTAGCTTGCTGAGCAAGCTCGCCGGTTTCGAAGCTGATGCTTGCGTCTCCGACTTTCGTCTCTATTGTTTTGGGTTCCATTGCTGGTTCCTTTTTGTTTCCAAACAGTGAGAAGTTCATCGTTATTTCCTGAGTTCATCAAGGGAGCAAGTGTCCTGTAATTAACTCAGACAATAACCACTTACACCGTTGGAAAATTAATGACAAATAAGGGCCAGAGAACATTCGCGAAACTCGCGCCAATTCTCCAGCCCCGTCTATAAATTAAGTTGTGAGATCTTTCTTCAACTTCATCTTGTCCGCGATCTTTTCGTAGCGCTTCTGGTCTTCGCCCTTTAAGTAGCGAAGTAAGCGACGACGATTACCAACCATCTTGAGAAGTCCGCGACGGGAATGATTGTCTTTGCGATGAATCTTCAAATGATCGGAAACGCGCTTGATCTCTTCAGTCAAAATCGCGATCTGAACTTCTGGGCTACCAGTATCGTCTTTGTGAGTTCGATACTTCTTGATCAGATCGTCTTTTTCCTTGTTTGTTAACATGTTGTCCTTTCTGCACGTCCTAGGCTGTTAACTTCCAAGTCGTGGATTAATGTAGCTACATTATACCGCATTTGGCTAGGGTTACGCAACGTTGACAAAAAAGGTGTAAATTGGTATAGTAAAAAGTCTTTTCTCAAGTAATTGCGAAGAAGTTTTGAGAAAACACAAGGAGGACCATCCATGAAAGCGAAGGACTACGCACAACAGTACCTCGAAGCGACTGACAAGAGCGTCTCACTCAGGGAAATCTGCGCAAGCTTTGTGCGTGATTACAACATAATTTCCCAATCACGCGCTAGCAAGGGTCGGACATCCCCACAGCTGCTACTTTCAACGCGAATCTCTATTCTCGAAGAGCTCGACCAGAAGTGGGTTGCATTTGCGAGAATCGTGAACAACCATCGCATCGAAGGAGACGAATACGAGGTTCGTGAGGATGGCTTCAGGCAAGCTTTCAGAGTCATTTATCCCAGCGCGTACGTAGCTTGGGAAAATGGAAAAGCCCACCTTGCACAACACTACGGAAAATAAGTGCTTGAGTGAACTGAAGGCAAAGTTGAACAAGCTCTTCTGACTTCCCGACTAGAACAATCCTGGGCGGACACTCACACACTGTTGTGTGAGTGTCCGCCCTCTTTATTTACCTAAATATTTTACAAAAGCTTCAGCCGCATTTACGTTAGGCTGCGCAAAGTTGACAAGATACAACTTTTGCGATTTAATATACGATCAGGAGGACTACAATGAAGCTAATCACTCTAGTAGTAGCGATATACACAAATGGCCGGCTAGACGTAGATTTGATCAACTCAGGCGAGCTGGGCATCATGCCGATCATTGTGTCGGGAAAATGGACCAAGGTAACTCCTCACGGTCCCGAACTTGACCACCTTCTCGATAGCATGCGAGTCGAGGTCCGAGATACTCCCCTAACCGAACCACTCATCGCCCATCGAGCGCTTGAGTATGTGCTAACGCTCGGGGCGTTGCGCGTGATATCTCAAGTGGCGATCAAATATAACAATCGGATCACCTACCAGTACTTACTCGAGGATACAATGGAGAGCAAGGAATAGGATCACACCCCGTCCTAGATACGACCGAGACGCACCCCCTGCACCTCGGTCGATTTTATTTAAAATACTTCACAAAATCTTTCACTACATTATATCTAGTCAACTTTTCAAAATTTTTCAATCCGGGCCAACGGTTTACCTCAAGCACAAACAAGTTTCCATCAAAATCTTCGAGGATATCAACTTTAGATAATTCCCTACCTAAGAGCTTGGCCGATTTTTCTGCAATCTCAACAACAGCAACGCACTCCTCTATATTTATATTTTGATGTTTTTGAAAGTCAGGTTTAAAAGTTTCTTTGTTCGTTTCTAATCGCAACACAACGGGCACACTTCTGTAACCAATCGTGATCACTTTGTACTCATATTTCGCTTTGATGAACTCTTGAGCAAGCAATTCATCTTTTGATATCTGACTTAAAACTTTTTGAACATGCGCGTCATCTTTAACTAAATGAACTTCCTTACCACCAAAACCATAAACCCATTTCAGAA
>JADZEH010000028.1 GCA_020850635.1 Candidatus Doudnabacteria bacterium
GAACACCCAAATAATCCAAAGCCTTTTCCAAGTTTCCAGAAAGCTCCCCCACTTTAACCATACTAATAAAAATTCGAGAGAAAATTTTCGGATAACGCTCCATAACTTCATGCAAACTTTTACCAGATTCAACTCCAGCCGCTAAGTCGTCCAAAACTTTTTTAAACTTTTTGTGCTTAGTCTGTTTAGAAATAATTTTTAAAGCACGAGGCGCAGCAATACCACTTTTCATCATCACTTGCAGATCCTCAATAAACACAATTTTCTGCTTTAACGGGACATTTTGAAAATTTGCCAAGAAGTCCGCGAAACCGTTTTCTTTGACTTCATCAAGAGCTAACGGCATTAACCCCTCAGCTTTAAGTAAATGCCCAGCTGCAATAACACTAGCCGCCTCAATAGTAGCCGACTCTCTTTTTCCTTCTTTACCAATGGCGGTATAAGTATATTTTGGCATAATTACTCTTTGGTCACACGTAAGATTTCCTCAATCGTGGTCATCCCTTTAGCCGCCTTGATAAACCCATCTTGCCAAATAAGAATCATATCGTGCTGTTGCTCAGCCAAATCTTGAATCTCCTGACTCGAAGCATGCTTAATAATCAGCTCGCCGATTTCAGGAGTCACTTCTAGAATTTCATGGATTCCAATACGTCCTTTGTAACCAGTGTTACTGCATTTCTCACAGCCTTTACCGGCGTAAAAAGTCATATCAGTAAAGGCTTTGACTTTGTCATCAATGACACCCTCACGCTTCATCGCGGGGATCAATTTTTCTAAATTAAAGACCTTACTTAATGTCTCGCTGACTTCAGGAGTGACTTTTTGTTCAACCTTACATTCCGTACAAATCAAACGAACCAAACGTTGGGCCATCACCACGTTTAAAGTTGAGGAAATTAAGTATGGTTCTTCACCGATGTCGATAAGGCGTGGCGGTGAAGCGGCAGCGCTGTTGGTGTGAAGTGTTGAGAGCACAATATGCCCAGTCATGGCAGCATGCATTGCTTCCTCGGCCGTCTCTTTGTCACGAATTTCTCCAATCATAATGACGTTCGGATCTTGACGGAGCAAAGCACGCAACCCGACAGCAAACGTTAAACCAATTTTAGGATTAACTTGCATCTGGTTTGCTCCAACAATGCGGTATTCTACTGGATCTTCAATCGTTGAAATATTAACGTTCTTGGTATTTAAAATACTTAACACCGCATACAGCGTAGTCGACTTACCACTTCCAGTTGGACCAGTAACCAAAAGCATTCCGTGTGGTTTGTGAATGTTACGTGTCACAATTTCCAACTGACTCGGTAAGAATCCTAAAGCTTCCAAACTCATGGCCTTAGTCGTTTCATCAAGTAAACGCATCACCACTTTTTCCCCATCGAAAATGGGAATAGTTGAAACACGCAACGAAAACTTGTAACCGTTCTTCTCGATTTTAAATCGCCCATCTTGAGGCAAGCGATGTTCATCAATTTTCAAGTTAGACAAAACTTTAATGCGCGCCACCAGCGCAGCCTGAATGGCTTTTGGCAAAGTCATTACGTCATGTAACACACCATCAATACGATAGCGCACGGCCACAGTGGTTTCTTGAGGTTCAATGTGAATATCTGAAGCCTTTTCAATGACCGCGTATTCAAGTAAAGTATCAACCACCTGGACCACAGGAATTTCTGCAGCCATTTTCTGAAGCTGTTCATTAGCATTCGGCGTACCATTTTCAGCCGCAGCATCTTCCCCTTCTTGACCCTTATCCACCAAATGCTGAATTTCACCTTCAAGGTTAGAGTGATATTTTGACAAACCAAAATCTAAACTCGACTTACTCGTCGCAAAAGGCTTTATCTCAAGGCCTGTTTTCTTTTTGATAAACTCTTTGATCTGAATATCGCTCGGATCAGTCATAGCCAAAGACAATTCATTGTCTGTTTTAGCAAAACTAATCACCCGATGTCGATGCGCCAACGGTTCAGGAATTAAATCTAGAACTTCTGGCTCAATTTCTTGATCATGTAAATCGATTATCGGTACACCAGAATCTTTAGCCCTAATCTCCAATAACTGTGCTTCAGTAATCGCTTTCTTTTCTAACAGAAAATCTTCCCAACTTATGTTATTTTGGGAAGGAATCCAATCTTTTTCGAACTGAGACAGCTTATCTTCAGTTAATATTTTATTGTCGATCAAAAGCTTAGTTAAGCCTTGTGTAGTCATAACAATTTTACTGGGGTTTTTGTTTCAAAACAGAAGTTTTACGTTTTTATTATAGCACAAAAGTACCTATTTAAAAAGCGTTGTCTCAATTTTGAGACAACGCTTTTTAAAATAAGATTTACCTATAATTATGGAGCTACTTCTTCCTTCGATGGTACCCTCGTTCCTGCATAAAACAGATAAAGTGGAGTTGTTACGGTGTGATCCGTACTTTCTGCGGTGTCAATGACCGCTCGGTTCTGAAAACGATATAAAGTAAATGATGACGAGCCCGTAGGCTTCGTAACTTTAGCGTCAAAAGTTAGGGTAGTTGAGTTGCCCGCTGCAATTGATCCAGGAATAGTAAAATCAATTGTTCCAGTATCAGGGTCATAGACGTAAGCAATTGGTGCCCCTTGGTAAAGAACGTTAAATCCAGTTGCTGGCTCAGCAAGGTTAGTCATTTGATCTGCTAAAGTAATGCTAGTTGCAGTTGCATCACCTGAATTTTTAATACAAATTCTGAAAGTGATGATATCGCCGTCTTTAAAGGTCACGTTTCCAACTGTATCGGTACCAGCAGAACAAGCGGATGGCGCTGGAAGACCCAAATCAACCAAACTTTTGCCATTAATGTAAGTAATATCTTTATCAGATTCAACCAGAGATGAGCCGGGGCCACTTACAATCACCGTAGCTGTGTCGGTAGCACTAATACCCTTACCACCGCCCGTACAAGTTAAGGTATATTGGATGGTTTGAGGGCCTGAAAGGTTACCAGTAGAAGCAGAACCACTTGTAGCGGACGCAGGAGGGACTAAGGCGGGATCTGTAGAACAATCATCGGCTCCTGAAGAGGACCACCCAAGACTAATCGATGAACCAGAATTTATCGTACAAACTTTTTGAGTGGAGCCCGCTGGACAGTAGAGAGAAGCAGAAACTCCTGAATCAGCTCCTACTTGAAGCGAAGCTGTGTCGGCAACCGTAATTGCTCCTTCGGTATACTGAGCTGTAATGGTCGCCGTACCATCGCCTTCACCAGTCGCAATATGACCTGACATACTAGCGATAGACTTGTCAGAAGACGCAAACTGAGTGGCGGGGTTAAGAGTAACGTTTACATCAGTACCATCGGTATACCACGCGACTGCGGTATAAGATACAGTTTCACCAATATTGATAATTGATGTTTCTGGAGTCAAAACAAGACTATCCAAGACTGGTGCCGCATCGGGAGGAGTCACTATGAGCTGAGAGGTACAAGTATCTGTTTTACCACCGCCAGTGGCTGTGAAAGTCAAAACAGCAGTGCCTTGAGGTGTCGTAGTGGTCGTTGAAACAGGAACAGAGCCTATAGTGGCAGGCGGAGTTACTGTCACAGGGCTACTTGTGGCACCTGATGGAAGCCCTGATGTAATTTCCACAGACACCGGAGAATTAAATCCACC
>JADZEH010000029.1 GCA_020850635.1 Candidatus Doudnabacteria bacterium
CAGACGATATGGAACTTGTTGTCATAGACTGTGTGGCTAGTGCGTCGATATCCTGTCATAGTTCCATTATGCTGAAGCCTTGGACTGAAGTCCAGAGTGTTCCTCTCGGTTTAGAACATAAAAAAACCGACCGCCGAACTAAGTTCGGTGGTCGGTGCGAGTCTCGATGATCTTTTGGATTCCCGAAAGAACCGCGAAGACTAGCGCGAAGACCAGCAACGTGTGTCCTGTAATCCTGAGGTCGATGATGTAGAAGCCGAGAGCGAGGCACTCGTAGGCCAGCTTCAGCTTTCCTTCGTCGGTTGATTTCAGTTCTGCCTCAGTTGCGGTTTTCGCACTGAAAACAGCAACTAGAAGGAAAAAAGCCTCGATTAGGACGAGGAGTGTTGCTGCCTCAAGCCACACACGGTCCCAGACCGCAAAGAGCCCAAAAAACACGAAGATTTTGTCGCAGACGGGATCGAGAACCGCTCCTAGTCTGGTGGTCAGTCCAGAGAGTCGAGCAATTATGCCGTCGAGCCCGTCGGTGATGGCTGCGACTACGAAGATCAGGAGCACCAACCAGACGTTGGCGTTGTGGCTGATTAGGTGCCACACCAACCATCCCAACGGGATTCGCGAGAGCGAGAGCATGTGGGCTGTGAATCGCAGTTTTTCTCCGTTCTTCCAACACCACGCTCTCTGACTCTTTGAGAGACTAAGATGTGTCATGACATGTCACCTCCGTGGTGTTGTCAGGATTTTGTCTTGCGACTCATCATAGTACGATAAAATTAAGGTTTGGTCAATGAGCGGATCTTGACAGACCTCGATAAAAATCTTATAGTTCTAAGGCATCGCAATCGAAAGCGAATGTGCTTTTGTATTATCGCGACTGTTTAAAATCATTAATTTTAGCTCTGGATTCCGCCAAGGCGGGTAAAAAGAGATACCCTCGGCTCTGCACCTCCATCGTAATAGATAGAGAGTAGGGGTGAGGGGGTCTCGAGCTAAGAACGAAAGGCCTCACAATGGCAGAAAAATTTGATCGTTCCAAGACCCACGTAAACGTTGGTACCATTGGTCACGTTGACCATGGAAAGACTACGCTTACTGCGGCGATCACCACTGTGCTTGCTAAGACTGGTAACTCAAAGGCAAAAGCCTATGACCAGATTGACAATGCACCAGAAGAAAAGGCTCGTGGTATTACTATTAATACCTCTCACGCCGAATACGAATCTGAGAAGCGTCACTACGCTCACGTTGACTGTCCAGGTCACGCCGACTATATCAAGAACATGATTACCGGTGCTGCTCAGATGGATGGTGCAATTTTGGTAGTTTCCGCCTCTGATGGTCCTATGCCTCAGACTCGTGAACACATCCTCTTGGCCCGCCAAGTTGGTGTACCTCACATTGTTGTTTTCATGAACAAAGTTGATATGGTTCAGGATGCTGAACTTTTGGACCTTGTTGAAGAAGAAATTCGTGATCTTTTGAACAAATACGAATTCCCTGGCGATAAAACCCCAATCATTCGTGGTTCTGCGTTGAAAGCTTTGGAAGGCGATCAGTCTGAAATTGGTGAACCAGCTATCTTGAAGCTTGTTGAAGCTTTGGATACTTTCATCCCAGATCCAGTTCGCGAAACCGACAAACCATTCTTGATGCCAATCGAAGACATCTTCTCTATTGAAGGTCGTGGTACAGTGGTTACCGGTCGTATTGAACGTGGTGAAATCAACATCAACACTGAAGTTGAAATCGTTGGTATTCGTCCAACCACCAAGACAACCGTTACTGGTATTGAAATGTTCAACAAACAGTTGGACAGTGGTGTGGCTGGTGATAACGCTGGTATCTTGCTCCGTGGTACAAAGAAAGATGAAGTCGAGCGCGGTCAAGTTTTGGCCAAGCCGGGTTCTATTACTCCACACACAGAGTTTGAAGCTGAATGCTATATCTTGAACAAAGATGAAGGTGGACGTCACACTCCATTCTTCAAGGGATACAAACCACAGTTCTACGTTCGTACAACCGACGTGACTGGTGAAGTTATCCTTCCTGAAGGTCAAGAAATGGTTATGCCTGGCGATACTGTAAAAATCAACGTTAAGTTGATCACTCCAGTCGCTTTGGAAGAAAAAGGTAAGTTTGCTATTCGTGAAGGTGGCCGCACCGTTGGTGCCGGAGTGGTGGTCAAAATTACAAAGTAAATCTAGAGATTTGAAAAGATCCCGCCCTTTCATGAAAGGGCGGGATCTTTTGTTTACACTTCTTTCAAAAAACCACGATTGATTTTCTAAAAGAAGGGGACGACGGGCACGCAGAGTTGCGTGTTGTTCCGTCGTCTGGAAGACTACAATTCTTCGTTGATCCGTGGAGCGTTGGTCTCTCCAAAGTACGTTGGTTCCGGCTACGGGGTCTCGTAGAGAATCGTGATTACGGTCACGACATCGATGATGCGCAGGTCGGTACGCAGGTTGTACGATGTTGAACTCTGAGTCATCGAAATCACTCTGTCGACTTCCCCTGAGGCGAGGAAATCGTTGATCTCTGCTGTGATGTCGTCCGCGTCCTTCTGGCCGTTGAATCCGAAGATCTTTATTTTCATCGCTGACCTCCTCTACAGATTCTCAGAAAGCTAACTTAGTTAGTTCCCTGGGAAAGGGGGACGACGGCACGCAGAGTTGCGTGTTGTTCCGTCGTCCGTGTGTGTTGCGTCCGTGTGTGTTGCGCGAAGTTGCGCTAGTGGACGAAGTGGTTTTCCCACCTGTCCGCGAGAGCTCGCAGTTGAGCCGGTCGTTGCTTCGGATCGTGGATTTTTCCGGTGGCGATTGCCGACCACATGATCGACTCGAATTTCTCGGCCTCGATCCTGAGCGCGATGGCGACTTCCGAGACGTTGCCCAGCACGACCTGATTCATCAGGAGTGTGAATGGGTGGTCGTCGCTCATGAGCGCGCTCTTGTATTCTGGCGACCAGTATTCGATCCTTGCGAGTTCGTACGCCACGTGGTTGATGTACTCGCTACTGGTGAGGTACTGCACCTCTTCGGTGGGCTTTGCGTGCCCGTCGATATGGATCCGGTCTTCATCCTCCTCCCTTATGATGCTAAGAGTTTTGATGCGTCCCATGTCTGTCTCCTTGAGCCGTATTTAATCCCAGCTATGCAAGCCAGAATTTAATCTATTATACGGTATTTATTGATTTTTGTCAATATTATCAAAATCATCAAAATGTGCCCTAAACCATTTGACAATAGTGGAAAAATCGATTAAAATTACGGAAATGGCTAATGTATTTAGATTAGCTGTATTTCGGAGCTGTTAAAAAGCTCCCGAAAAGCTTATAGATAAGACAAATTCTTAATTTCCTTGTCAATCTCCACTATGGAAAAGGCCGCAGTACAGCCGAAAATTCGTATCAAGATTCGCGCCTACGATCACAAGTTGATCGATCAAAGCGCGAAGCAGATTGTTGATACTGCAAAACGAACCGGTGCTCAGATTTCTGGCCCAGTCCCGTTGCCAACAGAGAAGACCAAGTATACCGTGCTTCGATCCACTTTCGTTCACAAAGACAGTCGCGAACAGTTCGAAATGCGGGTTCATAAGCGAATGATTGATATTTTGGAAGCAACTCCAAAAACCATCGATTCCTTGACCAACTTGAACCTTCCAGCCGGAGTAGATGTAGAGATTAAGATGTCCTAGTTACAGTTTAGATAAGTTCTGCACTTTTTAGTTAAAGAGCCCACAAGGCTCCCAAGTACAGATAACTATCTAACCCGCATAAGTTACAGAAAGCGTTTTCGTTTTCTTTACCTGATTATGGGCTAGATAATGGCTCGTTTTTTTATTTCTGAGCGCAACTTCAGTTATTAACCCTGAAGCAATACGCACACACAAGGATAATCATGAACTTTACAGTCGCAAAAAAGTTGAATATGTCCACTTACTTCGCTGAAAACGGTGAAGCAATCCCGGTCACTATTCTAAAGGTTTCTCCGATGACCATCACTCAGGTGAAAACCAAAGATGGTAAAGATCAGTACAACGCTATTCAAATTGGGGTTGGAAAGTCTATCGGTGGTAGCAAGAATCTCAACAAACCTCAGACAGGTCATCTTAAGAACAGTGGTAAGTTTTCCTACACCACTGAATTCCGTACTGACGATATTGATGGTTTAGAAGTAGGAAAGCAACTTGATGCTTCTGGTTTCCAAATTGGTGAACTAGTTAGTGTCATTGGAACAATGAAGGGTCGTGGTTTTGCTGGTGTTATGAAGCGCCATGGCTTCGCTGGATTCCCAGCTAGTCACGGTCACAACCGTCCTCGTTCTGTTGGTTCCATTGGTCAACGTTATCCGCAGCATGTACGCAAAGGTTTGCGCATGGCCGGCCACATGGGGACTCAACAAGTTACTGTTCAGAACTTACAGGTTGTAGATGTTGATTTGAACCAGGGTTTACTTATGGTTAAAGGTGCTGTTCCTGGTCACCGTAATGGTATCGTTAAAGTTGTATCAACTGGTACTGTTAAACCTCTTGTCAAAATTGTTGTTGAAAAGGACGACAAGAAAAAGAAGTAATTACCTTAATTTCGTTTTTGTATGAAAATTTCAGTTTACAATCAATTAGCAGAAACAGTTGGCGAAGTTGAGCTTAACGACAAGATCTATGCTGTTAAGCCAACCAAGCATTTGCTTGCCGAAGCTGTTCGTACCCAACTATCTAACGCTCGTAAGGGTTTGGCTCATACCAAGACCCGCGCAGAAGTTAGTGGTGGTGGTAAGAAGCCTTGGAAGCAAAAGGGTACAGGTCGTGCTCGTGCTGGTTCGACTCGTGGTCCAATCTGGCGTCATGGTGGCGTCTCATTCGGTCCTCGCTCTGAACGCAACTGGGAATTGAAGATCAACAAGAAAGCTAAGACCAAAGCGTTGTTCATGTCACTTTCTGACAAAGCCACTACTGGACACTTAATTGTTGTAGAAAACTTCAAGATTGAACCAAAGACGAAAGAATTTGTGAAGATCCACGCCGCATTCGCCAAAGCTGTGAAAGATTTTGGAAAGAACTCTTTGTTCTTAGTACCAACCAAAAACGAAGCAGTTGTTCGCGCCTCCCGTAACGTTCCTAATGTCAATCAAGCCTTAGCCAATAGTTTAAACATTGTTGATGTCTTGAAAGCCGACACTATTATAGTAACGAAAGACAGCTTACCAATTATTGAGAAGACTTACTTAAAGGAAGTTGTGAAGACAGCAACTGCGAAGAAAGCAGTAGCCAAGAAACAAGTAGCTTAATTTTATGGCCATTTTTTCCAAAACAACTGAAGAAGAGACTAAGCCTGTCGATGCTGGCGAAATCGAAGTCAAAGCCGACGGCACTGCTGTCGTTTCTGGCAACGGTCGCAAGCAAGTCATGGTTTTGCCTCGCTTAAGCGAAAAAGCTAACAGCTTAGCCAAGCTTAACCAGTTTGTATTCAAAGTTACTGGTGGTAAGATCAACAAGATCGAACTTAAGAAAACTATTGAATCATTCTACGGTGTAAAGATTGCGAACATCAACACAGTTGCTGTAAAAGGAAAGTATCGCCGATACGGTCGCACCTACGGAAGAACTTCTGATTTCAAGAAAGCTATCGTTACCTTAACTGCTGATAGTAAACAACCTGATCTCGTAGAGCAAGCCTAATTTAAATTTTTGACTGACTTATATGGTTAAACTTTATAAACCAACATCTCCAGGACGACGCATTCACAGCGTGACCGACTACTCCGTGCTTGATAAGCGCGAGAAGACACCAAAAAATTTGGTGATGTCGAAGTCACGAAGCGCTGGCCGTAATAACTCTGGTAAGATCACTGTTCGCCATCATGGCGGTGGTGCTCACAAGAAAGTTCGTATTGTGGACTTCGATCGTTCCGATCGTCTCGGGATTCCTGGAATCATCAAGACTGTTGAATACGATCCAACCCGCACTGCGTTCATCTCCCTTGTGTCTTACAAAGACGGGGTCAAGCGCTACGTCTTAACTGCTGATGGGATGAAAGTCGGCCAGCCAATTATGGCAGGTGAGACTGCAGAAATCCTTCCTGGAAATCGTTTAGCCTTACAGAATATTCCGATTGGTAGTTTCGTCCACGATATTGAATTGGCTCCTGGTCGTGGTGGGAGATTGGCTCGAAGTGCTGGTAGCTATGCTATCTTGCAGAACATCGAAGCCGGTTATGCTTTGATCAAAATGCCAAGTGGTGAAATTCGCAAGATCCGCGATACCGCCATGGCCACGGTTGGACAGCTCGCTAATAGCGACTGGATGAACGTTCGCTTCGGTAAAGCAGGTCGTATGCGCCACATGGGAATTCGTCCAACGGTTCGTGGTAAAGTCATGAACCCGGTAGATCACCCTCATGGTGGTGGTGAAGGTAGTAACTCCATTGGTTTGAAATATCCAAAGACTCCATGGGGTAAACATGCTTTAGGTGTAAAAACTCGTAAGCCTAAGAAGTACAGCGACGGCATGATTCTCAAACGACGTAATAGCAAGAAATAATTTTTATTTAACGTATGTCTCGAAGTTCTAAAAAAGGACCATTTATCGACGCTAACCTTCTTAAGAAGGTTCAGAACGCCAAAGCCGGTGACAAGATTAAAACCTGGTCACGTTCTTCTGCTATTTCTCCGGAAATGGTTGGAATGACCTTTGAAGTTCATAACGGTCGCCAGCATATTCCTGTGTTTGTCACAGAAAATATGGTTGGTCACAAGCTCGGTGAATTTTCTCTAACCCGCAAGTTTACTCGTCATGGTGGTAAGATGGCCAAGGAACAAGCTGCAGCTGCAGCCTCTGCTTCCGCTCCCGCCGCTCCTGCAAAGAAGAAGTAATCTAATTGTTTGACTAAACGTATGGCACAAGCTACTGAAAAACTGAATACAGCTGAAAAGGCAACCGCTTTGAAAACGGTTACTGCTTACGCGCGTAACTTGCACATTGCTCCACGAAAAGTTCGTCTCGTGACTAACTTAGTAAATGGCATGCCAGTTGCAACCGCTATCACTCAATTGCAGTTTACTAACAAGAAAGCTGCACCGATGGTGGTAAAGGCAATCAAGTCTGCAATCGCTAACGCTGAACATAACTTCTCCATGAAAGCTGATGATCTTTTTATCAAAACAATCACTTGCGACATGGGAGCTGTGATGAAGCGATACTTCCCAAGAGCTCGTGGTAGCGCTTTCGTGATCCGTCGTAAGACCAGTCACATTAACGTGACTTTGGAAGAACGACCGGGGACAAAGTTAAAGAAGAAGCCAACTCTTGCTCCAAAGCAAACTGAAGAGAAAGAGAAGAAAGCAATTGTTCAGCCAGAAGTCTCCAAGCCTGTTCTCAAAGATGAGGCGATGCCAGCCGAAGTCGGTAAGGCCAGAGAAGTTACGAAGATGAACGATGTTCAGAACAAACGTCGTCCTCAAGCCAAATAATATTTATTAAAGAGTAATTACTTACTATGGGTCATAAAATTAATCCAACTTCATTCAGACTCAAGATTACAGAAACCTGGAAGTCTCGATGGTTTTCTAAAGCGAACTATGTAGAACAGCTTAAAGAAGACACTCAGATTCGCGGATATCTTGAAACTCATCTCAAGCGTGCTGGTCTAGCCCGCATTGATATTGAACGTTTGAACGACGGCACAATCACGGTTATCATCCGTACTACCAAACCTGGTTTGATTATTGGTAAGGGTGGGGCTGGGATTGAAGAGCTCAAGAAAAAAATCAAGCAGAAGCTTGGTATCAAGAAAGAGCTTAAAGTTAACATCGAAGAGATTCGAGACGTTAACATGCACGCTCAGGTCATCGCTAACCAGATTGCTGAAAGCCTTGAAAAGCGTGTAGCCTTCCGCCGTTTGATGAAGCAGACCTTAGAACAAGTAATGCAAGCTGGGGCTAAAGGAATTAAGGTTGGAATCGGTGGCCGTTTGAACGGTGCTGAAATTGCCCGAACTGAACATTTGTCAGCGGGGAAGATTCCACTTCATACCATGCGTGCTAACATCGACTTCGCTCGAAGTACCGCGTTCACTACTTATGGTACAATCGGTATCAAAGTCTGGATCTACAAGGGCGATGTGTTCGAAAAGCAGCAAAGCAAAGAACCAGTAAAAGACGCTGCGCCGCAGCAAAGATAACTATTTAATAACGTACGAGTATGTTAATTCCTAAGAAACTTAAACATCGCAAGCATCACCGCGGCGATAATACCGGAAAAGCCACTTCAGGCAATGATATTGCTTTTGGTAGCTTTGCTCTTAAAGCCATGGAAGGAAACTTCGTGACTGCCCGCCAGATTGAATCTGCGCGTCGCGCCATGACCCGTTCTATCCAACGTGGCGGTAAGATCTGGATTCGCATTTTCCCTGACAAACCTATGACCGATCACGGTAACGAATCGGTAATGGGTGGTGGTAAGGGTGCGGTTGATCACTTTGTGGCGGTTGTGAAAAAAGGACGCATCTTGTTTGAGATGGATGGTGTCACTCACGAACAAGCCAAAGAGGCGATGCGACTTGCGAGCCACAAGCTCCCAGTCAAAACTAAGTTTTTATCCAAAGAACACGTATAGACTAACGTTATGAAATTTCAGGAATTACTAAATAAATCAGAAGATCAGTTGCGCAAAGAGCTAGCAGTGCTCCGCGCTGAGGTCGAAAAGCTAACTGTGAAAGTTAGACTGGCTCAGACCAAGAATACCAATGAGCTCCCGGCCAAGCGCCGAGAAGTGGCCCGTATCTTAACCGCACTTCGACAGAAGTAATCGTATCCATTGTATGACAAACACTCCTACACAAGAAAATATTGCAAAACGACAACAGCTTACTGGTGTTGTAGTTTCTGACAAGATGGATAAGACCGTCGTGGTTAAAGTTGTGAGCAAAAAGCGTCACGAAAAATATCACAAAGCTTACACTGTTTCAAAGAAGTTCAAGGCCCACGATGGAGAGAACCAGTATCACACTGGGGACAAGGTCGTCATCGAAGCCATCGCCCCTATGAGTCGCGAAAAGAAGTTTCAAGTCATTAAAAAAGTTTAGCAGTATTTAGCTTCATTAGCTTGCTTGTCCGGAACAAAGTTGGTCCAGAGAGGTAAGCTAGAGAAGCTAGCGCTAATGTCAAACGTATGATTCAAGTTCGATCTTGGTTAAAAGTTGCAGATAACACCGGTGCCAAAATTGTTGGTGTCTTTAGTGTTAACGGAAAAAACGCTCGTCGTTTTGCTCGCATTGGCGATATCGTCTCATGCTCTGTTAAACAGTCCGCCCCTCATGGTCAGGTCAAGAAAGGCGATAAAGTTTACGCTGTTATCGTTCGTCTTCGTAAAGAAACTCGTCGCAAAGATGGGTCTTACATCCGCTTTGATGAAAACGCCGCTGTCTTGGTTAACAAAGAAAATGGTGAACCACGCGGAACCCGTATTTTTGGTCCAATCCCGCGCGAACTTCGCGATAAGGGTTTTAACAAGATTATCTCCCTTGCTCCCGAAGTTATCTAACTCACTTTAAGATTACGATTATGATGAAGAACAAGATGAAAATTAAGAAAGGCGATACCGTGAAAGTTATCAGCGGTAAAGACAAAGGTAAAACCGGATCGGTGATCCGTGTTATTCCTGAAGCTGGCCGTATCGTGGTTGAGAATGTCAACATTCGCACCAAGTTTGAAAAAGGCCGTACCCCACGTCAGCCTGGTCAGAAAATTTCTGCGCCAGCTCCACTCAACGTCTCGAAAGTGATGTTGATGGATTCAAACTCCGGTAAACCAACTCGCGTTGGTTACACTTTCTTAGAGAATGGCACAAAGCAGCGCATTGGTAAATCTAGCGGTAAAGCAGTTTAATCTACATATATGGAACGATTACGAGAACAATATAATAAAGAATTTGCGCCGAAGCTTGCTGAGGAATTCAAGTACAAGAACGTCATGGAAGTCCCTCGCATCACCAAAGTTGTACTTAACGTTGGTGTCGGAAAGCTTTCAAAGGATAGCAAGTTCACTGATTTGGTTATCAAAGATTTGACCCAAATCGCTGGACAAGCGCCAGTGAAGACGATCGCTCGCAAATCCATCGCTGGTTTTAAACTTCGCGAAGGACAAGTGGTTGGTGTTGTCGCTACCTTACGTGGTGAACGCATGTACGCTTTCCTCGATAAGCTCATCAATGTTGCTTTACCTCGAGTTAAAGATTTCCGCGGTATTTCTGATAAAGGTTTTGATGGTCGCGGTAACTTCCATATCGGTTTGCGTGAACATGTGGTTTTCCCAGAAATTTCCAACGAAGCTCTTGAACACACGTTCGGTATGGAAATCTCCATTGTCACCAACGCTGGTAAGGATGAACCCGCATACCGTTTACTCAAGTTAATGAATTTCCCATTTAGATCAGAAGATAAAGAATAACCTATGGCTAAAAAGTCTCTCATTGCAAAAGCAGATCGCAGTTTGATAAAACCGAAGTACTCTTCGCGAGTGATTCGGCGCTGTTGGAAGTGTGGTCGTAAGGCCGGCTTCATGCGCAAGTTCCAGCTTTGCAGAATTTGCTTTAGAGAACTGGCTAGCCGTGGTGAGATTCCTGGTGTTAGCAAAGCCTCATGGTAACTTTAATCACTTTCATTTTTTCAAGAACCTCTACAGATAACATTTCCAAGTCCTTAAAACAGGAAACTAGAAATCCACAATCCTATGTATACTGACCCAATCTCAGACATGTTAACCAGAATCCGCAACGCAATTCGAGTCCACAAGACCGAGTTAGTGATGCCTTACTCCAAGTTCAAGCACAGCCTTGCGACTGTTTTGTTGCAAGAAGGTTTTGTCAGTGGAGTTAACGAGTTACCCGGTCGCATGAAAATGCTCCAGGTTAACTTGAAGTACGGTCAGAATGGTGGCTCAGTTATCACAGATTTGAAGCGTGTTAGTAGCCCTGGTCAGCGCATCTATATGCCAGCGACCAAGATTCCTCGCACTAATGGTGGTTTCGGGATTACTGTTGTCTCAACTTCAAAAGGTTTGCTCACAGATAAACAGGCGCGCAAGCAGAAGATGGGTGGGGAAGTCATCTGTCAGATTTGGTAAATTATTAAGACCTCGTAAGCCTCAGGCTGCAGAAGTCATCAGAAACTATATATATGTCACGAGTCGGAAAAAAACCAGTGGTTCTCGAAAAAGGCGTATCAGCCAAGCTTGATACAGGCGTCTTAACCGTGACTGGTCCTAAAGGAAACCTAAGCATTACGCTTCATCCTAAAGTTAGCGTCGCTGTTACAGAAAGCGAAGTTACCGTTGATGTCGCTCGCAAAGAAGACAAGCGCGAAAAAGCGTTATGGGGTTTAACTCGTTCTTTAATTCAGAATATGGCAGACGGTGTGACTAAAGGTTTCTCCAAAGATTTAGATATTGTCGGGGTTGGTTTTAAAGCTGAAGTCAAAGGTCAAACTTTGGTCTTGAACCTTGGTTTTTCTCACCCTATTAATTTTGAAATTCCCCAGGGTATTGAAGTAAAAGTTGAAAAGAACCCTGCTAAAGCTACAATTCCTCAGTACCAAACTTCCGTTAACATTGCTGGGATTGATAAGCATATGGTTGGTCAGGTCGCAGCCAACATCCGTGAGCTTAAGAAGCCGGAACCATATAAAGGAAAAGGCATTAAGTACAGCGATGAAACTATCTTGCGTAAAGCAGGTAAAGTCGTGAAGGCTGTTGGTAAGTAATTGCCTAATATAAACCTATGACACATTTAAAGAAGACTAAACGAATCAAGAGAAATATCCGCCACAACCGTGTGCGTAGTGTTGTTAATGGTACCGCAAGTCGTCCACGTTTGTCTGTATTTCGCTCTGCCCAACACCTTTATGCTCAGTTAATTGATGATCAGACTGGTACCACTTTAGCCTCAGCCTCAACCCTAGAAGTGAAGAGCAAAGGTAAAAAAACCGATAAGAGTACTGAAGTTGGGACTGCTCTTGCTGAAAAAGCTAAGGCTAAGAAGATTACTCAAGTTGTGTTTGATCGCGGAGGCTATCGTTATCACGGTCGCGTCAAGGCTCTAGCAGAAGCTGCTCGTGCTGGCGGACTAGAATTTTAATTAATCGTTAAGTTATATTATGGCTATGGAACGAAGACCACGAAAATCTAATAACCGAGATGAGCAAGGTGCTCGCGAATTCGAACAGAAAGTTGTAGAAGTCTCGCGTGTTACCCGTGTTGTTGCTGGCGGTAAGCGCATGCGTTTTCGCGCCTTAGTCGTTATCGGTGATAAGAAGGGTCGTATTGGTATGGGTTTGAAAAAAGGACTTGATGTTCAGGAGAGCGTGAACAAAGCCGTAAACCAAGCCAAGAAGAACATGATTACCGTACCGATTGTTAACGAAACTATCCCTCACGAAGTGACCATGAAGTACAAAGCCAGCAAGCTGATTATGAAGCCGGCTCGAAGTGGTACTGGTGTTATCGCTGGCGGAGCTGTTCGTAGCGTTATGGAACTCGCTGGTGTGAAAAATATTATCAGCAAGATGATTGGTAGTTCCAACAAAGTTAACAACATCAAAGCGGTGTTTAAAGCTTTTGAAACTATGAAGAGCAAGGAAGATCTAGAATCTCTTCGCAAGTAATTTCCTCACGGAGCTATTATGATTACATTACACGATTTAAGAAAGCATCCCAAGTCTACCAAGCGCCGCAAAGTTGTCGGTCGTGGTTTAGGTAGTGGTCACGGTACATATTCGACCCGTGGTGGAAAAGGGCAGACTGCTCGTAGCGGTCATTCCAAAATGCCTATTGGTTTTGAAGGTGGTCGTCAACCACTTATTCGCCAAGTGCCAAAGAGCCGTGGTTTTTCCAGTTTAACCGCCAAGTCTATTAGTGTGTCTGTTTCAGAATTGAACGCCTTTTCTGATGGTGACGTTATCAACGTTCAGGCTTTGGTTAAAAAGGGGATTATCTCCGCGGCTAATAAAGGTAAGCAACCTACCGTAAAACTTCTAAAGGGTAACTTAAAGCGTAAGCTTGAAGTTCGTGTTCCAGTTTCTAAGGTTGCTAAGGACCAGATTGAAAAAGCTGGTGGCTCTGTTAAGTAGAACTAATTTCTGTTAGACTAATACAAAACATGAACCAATTCTCCCTCATTTGGAAGACTAAAGATCTTCGTAATAAAATTTTCATCGTTCTTGGGTTATTGCTCATAACACGTGTTTTGGCTTTTGTCCCAGTTCCAGGTGTTGATGCTTCAGCTTTGAAGTCGTTCTTTGAACAAAGCCAATTTTTGAATTTGTTGAATATTTTCTCAGGTGGTGGTTTGACTAACTTCTCAATTGCCATGCTTGGTGTAGGGCCGTACATTACGGCTTCGATTATCATGCAGTTGTTAACGATTATCGTCCCATCTTTGAGAGATTTACAGAAAGAGAGTGGGGAAGCTGGGCGTGAGAAGATTAACCAATACACTCGTTATCTAACTATTTTCTTGGCTCCAATCCAGGCTTTTGGCACAATTCGTGTATTGCAGAGCCAGGGTGGTGGTGATATTCTTGCTGCCTTTACTCCGTTCCAATGGTTTTTAACTCTATTGGCTGTGACCGCTGGAACTATGTTTGTGATGTGGATCGGTGAAATTATCACCGAATACGGCATTGGTAATGGTTTGTCCATGATCATTTTTGCTGGTATTGTGGCTCAATTGCCATCGAGCTTGAACTCTTTTGTTCAGTTATACGATCCAAGCAAGCTTCCTATGGTTATTGGTTTTGCTGCCGTGGCTATAATTGTTGTGGCTGCTGTGGTCTTGGTTTCGGAAGCTCAGCGCAATGTTCCTGTCTCATATGCTAAGCGGCAAAGAGGTGAAAAGTTGTATGGTGGGGTAAATACTCATTTGCCTTTGCGTTTGAACCAGGCTGGAGTTATTCCGATTATCTTTGCTATTTCAATCATGTTGTTCCCAGCATTGATTGCTCAATTCTTTGTAAACGCCAAAACTCCACTTGTAGCGGAGTATGCTAACAAGATCATTACTATATTCAATGGCTCACAAGGTTGGACTTACGGTATTTCATACTTCCTATTAGTTGTGGTCTTTACATATTTCTATACCGCCGTGGTATTCAATCCTGATGAAGTTGCAGAGAACGTACAACGTAACGGTGGTTTCGTCCCAGGGTTACGCCCAGGTAAGCAGACCGCGGATTACTTGTACAAAGTTTTGAATCGTATTACTTTACCAGGTTCTGTGTTCCTTGGAGCGATTGCAGTTTTACCTCTAGTTTTACAAAACTTAACTGGGACTCAAGCGTTAACGCTTGGTGGTACTGGGTTACTCATCGTTGTCTCGGTGGTTATTGAAACGATCAAACAGGTTGAAGCGCAGATGACCATGCACGACTACGACACTTATTAAAACATATTATAAACCGTCCCTTCTTGGGGCGGTTTTTGTTTATCATCTTTATTGACCTCAGGCGGAAAATTCGTTATACTTAAGTTTAATATTTTATGTGATATACTATAGTTATGACAGGAACAGAACCAAATATTGAAAAAGATATAAATCGTGGTGAGGTTGGCCATTCTGAAGTTTTCGAAGCAGGTAAAATCGTTGCTGCAGAAACTCTTTCAACTGATCATTTAGAAGATCGAATTACTCCAGATTCAATTCGAGAGCGTATAGCGAGTTCCGGTGAAGTCGCCACAGATAAGGTTTTACCTGAAATCACGGAGAAGTCGCTGGCTGGGGATGAAGCAGTGAGCTTGTTAACCCCACAACAGAAGCTTGAAGATTTTATTGATAAAGGTTTGAGAGCTAAAGGATTCGAAGCTTTTGATATAAACGATGGAGTTAATGCCGCGGTTGAAGAGGAAAAAAATAGTCAAATCCAGAAATGAGTTAGGGTGTAGACACTGAAACCAAAACAAAATGGTATTTGAAACCAATACGATACAAATAGCCTTGTTGGCTTTGGCAGGACTTGTCGCAGCATTTTTGGCTGTGTTTTTTTATTACGCTCATCGTCATTGGTATAACTCAAAAGTTATTGTTCCTCGTACTTTGAATTGGGTCTTTTTGGAAATTCAAATGCCTAAAGATAATGTTGATCAGAATGATAAAAATAAAAATGATGAAGAAAAGAAAAATCTCATCGCGGTGGCAGAGCAGTTGTTCACTACGCTTTCAGAATCTGGCGGTACTAGCTTTTTTAAACCCAAGGACTACATTAGTTTCGAGATTGCTTGTATAGACAAAAAGATTTCGTTTTACATCAATTGTCCCAAGCACATGCAAGAGCTGGTGGAGAAGCAAATTCATGCTCAATATCCTCACGCTTTCATTGAAGAGATTCGTGGTTATAATCCATTCCAAAAAGGTGGAGCGGTTGACGCCATAGAATTAAAGCAAACTAAAAAATATTTCTATCCAATTCGAACCTATCGCAGTATGGAGACGGATCCGATGAATGCGATTACCAACGCGATGTCAAAGTTGGCCGAAGGTGAGGGAGCGGTCGTGCAGTATATCTTAAGTCCAGCAGGGACGTCATGGCAAGCTACTCCACGACGAATTGCTTTAGAAGTTCAGCAAGGGAAGAATCCGGATAGTGTAGATAGTAATGCGTTCACTAAAGCGTTTAAGGAAATTGGTAAGGGTTTAATTTCTTCGGTTAATAATAATCAGCAACAACAGAATAATCGTAATGATCTCACCGGAAGTTACAGTCCGATTAATTTGACGCCGATGCAGCAAGAGATTGTAAAGCGACTCGAAGAGAAAGCTAGTCGTCCGGGTTACAAAACTAATATTCGCATTGTTACCTCATCGATTAATCCGGGAAGTGAAAAAGTTCATTTGAACAACTTAGTTTCGTCGTTTTTGCAATACAACATGCCGCCATTCAATGGTTTTAGCATGAAGCGTCGCAACAAAGAAGCGGTGATTAAAGACTTCATTTTCCGTGTCTTTCGTAGTAGCTTTGGCACAAGGGGTATTTTAAATACTGAAGAGTTGGCGAGCTTGTGGCATTTACCAACGCCATTTTTGGAAACCCCAAACATTAAGTGGTTGATCAGTAAGAAAGCCCCACCACCTATAAATATGCCAACAGAAGGCATCCGATTAGGTAAAAACGCCTATCGCAATACCGAAACTGAAGTTAGGCAGGCTCGTGAGGATCGCCGTCGTCACACTTACATTCTGGGACGTACTGGTAGCGGTAAGTCTTATCTCATGGCTAACATGGCGATTCAAGACGTTAAGAATGGTGAAGGCATTTGTGTTATTGACCCTCATGGTGATTTAATTGCCGATATTTTAAATCATGTTCCCAAAGAGCGCGCGGAAGATGTCATCTTGTTTGAACCATTTGATACTGAACGACCGATTGGGTTGAACATGCTTGAAGTTGATAGCGACGAGCAAAAAGATTTCGCGGTTCAAGAAATGATCTCGATTTTCTACAAGTTGGTTACAGACCCAGCGATGCTTGGTCCAATGTTCGAACACAACATGCGTAACGCCATGTTGACTTTGATGGCCGACGATGAACATCCAGGGGCGATTACCGATATTCCTCGCATTTTTACAGATACTGAATTTCAAAAGTACAAGATTGCTAAATTAAAGGATCCAGTTGTTCGGGCGTTTTGGGAAAAAGAAATGGCTAAGACCAGTGACTTCCATAAGTCAGAAATGTTGGGCTATTTAATTTCTAAAGTTGGTCGGTTTGTGGAGAACAGTACAATGCGCAACATTGTTGGTCAATCGAAGAGTGGTTTTAATTTCCGTGAAGTCATGGATACCGGAAAAATTTTGCTCGTGAATTTGTCGAAGGGTCGTGTTGGTGAAATCAACGCCAAACTCCTCGGATTGATTTTAGTTAGCAAGATTCAGATGGCCGCCTTGTCACGTGCCGATATTCCCGAAAGTGAACGTAAAGATTTCTATCTCTACGTTGATGAGTTCCAGAACTTTATTACCGACGCGTTTGCTTCAATTCTTAGCGAAGCTCGTAAGTACAAATTAAACTTGATTATCGCTCATCAGTATTTGGGTCAGCTTCAACAAGCGGCAGGCGCACAGGGAGCGGGGAGTAGTGATTTGCGTGATGCTGTGTTTGGTAATGCTGGCACGCTCATTACATTTCGAACTGGAGCCGAAGATGCCGAATTCTTAGCCAAAGAATTTAGTCCAACATTTAATGAGTTTGATTTAGTTAATATCGATCGCTACAATGCGTATATAAAGTTGATGATTAATGGGACAGCGAGTAAGCCATTTAATATGGCGACGTATCCACTACCTGAAAATGGGACACCAGAGATTGCGACGGCGATAAGGCAGTTGTCGAGATTAAAGTTTGGTCGGCCAAAAGCTGAAGTAGAAAATGAAATTCAGGAAGCGAGCCAAGTGGCAGATATGATGGCCGCTGGGCCAGCTGCAATCGAAAAAGGGCTTTAATAAAGGAAGTTTAATTAGCGCTCCAATATAATGGGGCGCTTTTAGCATTGACAAAATGGCAAAAATGTGCTAAAATGCTTGATAAGCTTATTTCCAGCAAAGTTCGGAAAACATTCTGTATTTTGTCGGAAATAAGCTTAAACTACATCTTCGGGAGGGAAGAATATGGCTAAGAAGTGCAAGTATCAGATCTGGACGCACACGCGTCCTCACGTTGATGAGCTCTTCGCCATACTCCTTCTGTTGGTGTATGGCGAGAAGTGGTTTCCCGGTATTTCTGAAGCAGAGATAATCTTCTTCGACATGGGAGACCCGCTTCCTCAGAAACATACCTTCAAGGAATGGTGGTCTAGGGGCGTAGTCATCGTTGGTCTCAAGGCCAAAGATCGCGGCGCCTTCGATGAGCACGCTGGCCTCGGTGAGAAGAGACTTAGAAAAGACTGTGCGGCGACCTTGGTTGCCAAGCGTCTCAAAGTCGACAAGTATCCCGAGGTTATGCTTCTCCTTGAGACCGTTCGCAAGAACGATCTCTACGGAGAAAAAGGTTCCGCTCTTGATCTCTGTAAGATCATGGACGCCAAGTGGCAGTTCATGGACCATGACGAGGTCGTGGAACAGAGTATGCGGGATCTCCAGTTTCTTTTGATGAGTCAGACGGAGCTCTGGTCCGTGAAGCTCGGGAACATACTGAAGAAATTCAGTCACACCCGGGTAATCGAGGGCGAATATGGCGAGAAGTACCGGATCGCCATCGTCCACACTGACCACGAGCTTGCTGCCACGCGATTGTTCGAGGACTATGGTCTGATTCGTGAGAACTTCAGACCGAACGTCATAATCGTTCAAGACCCGAAGACGAAGCAGGTTGGTATTTTTCAGAGGGGTGCAAATCTCGATGAAACGGCCAGACTGATTCGCCGAGCGGAAGCTATCGCTCGTGGCCTCAAGCCAGCTTCGGACGAGGTCCTGTCGAAAGAGGAAGAGACTCCTGAGCAAATCTGGTATTACTGGCATGGTCAGACCAAGCCAACACCAGATCGAGACAGCGAGTCTGTTCCTATGGGTCTCTTCAATGGAGGGATTCGAGCGAAGATGATTCGCCCCACCTGTTTGTCTCTGAGGATGATCGAGGAGCTCGTCATCAAGGGGCTTAAAGTCGGCCAGATGTCGCCTGAGGAGCGACGTCAGAAGAAGGCCGCTCGAGCTGCTACCAGAGCAGCCGCCAGATAGTTGTTTCTGTAGTGTTTTGTTCGCGAGCCTGAGTTCCCCTCGGAACTCAGGCTCCCATTCTCTCTCTATTGACAAATCAACCCTTTTCTGATACAATAGCTGATCGAAAATAAGGGCTGGGATAATGAGCTAAATCAGGCAGAATATGGAATCTTGATTCTTTATTCTACCGGTTTTGGCTCCCGACATTCGAAGTCGGCTGTTAAACCATGTGTCTATGTTCGATTATGGAGGATCCTCATCATGAGGAATTTGATGTTCGTCTGCACGATTGTCATCGCGCTCTGCGTCCCTGTCATGGCCCAGAACGGGCCGCTCGAGGATTATCGCGAGACGGAGGCCGACGTGGCTGCCGATCGCGCGATCGCGATGCAGCAGAACGGCAACAGTGCCGCGCCTGCGACCACGATTCCGGTGAACCCGGTCCCCGTGACGCCGAAGCCCCAGCCGGATGGCCGGTGGGAGAATGGCGACGGTACGCCCGGTGGTCCTGTCTACATGGACGGGATTCGCAAGGAGCTTCAGGAGCTCGCTGCCCAGAAGGGTGGTGGTTCCTCGAAGAAGTCATCCAAGTCGTCACGGCGAACCACCGTCGACAACTCCGCGAAGGATGAAATCCTCGCGGCGATCAAGGCGATTCCGGACGGCTCGTTGAAAGCCGATGACCCGATAGTCATTCAGCTCGTTGGTGGTATCGCAACCTCCGACGACTTCTCCGAAGAGGAGAAGGCAGAGATTTTCCAACTCCTCCGGGAGAAGGGATTGTCTCGAGCTGACATTGACTCGATCGTTCGCAAGGCCGTTCGAGAGGAGGTCAACTCCTCGTGGCTTCTGTGGACTATTCTCGTGGTCTCAATTCTCGGTGCGATCTTCGCCCTTCTCGCGTTCCTTCGGGGACGCAGGAACAACGGCGATGTCGTCGTGGTTCAGCCCCCGGCTCCTCAGGAGCAGAGGGTGATCCCGCTGCCCGCACCGGTGCCGGTTCCCGTTGTCGCCCCGCAGCCTGTCGTCGCTCCGCAGCCTGTGGCTCCGCCGGTGATTCTGCCGGTCGTCCAGCCGGAGCAGGCCCCCGTGGCCGCGCCGACTGGATGCCTCGCCCACGAGGCCGCCGACCGAGTTCGCAACGAGCTCCGCGAGGAGTTCGGTCCCAGGCTCGGACGGATCGAGGACCGGGTTGCCGGTCATGCCATCCAGCTCAATGCAATGGGCGAGCGCTTCGACGGTGTCGAAGAGGAGATCCGCGGTGTCCGTGAGGACATCAGGGGATCGCACGACGGTCTCGTTGATCGCCTCGAGGCGATCATGGCGGGAAACACCCGCCGTCGCAACAACCGTCGTAACCGAAGGCCGGTGATCATCGACGCGGATGACATCAATCCGCACCGTCCGCCGGCGCCTGACCGCCCGGTCGACGATGGCGATGAGACCACCTAGTACAGGGGTCGCAATCGCAGCAATGCCACCACAGAGTGGCAGCGCAGACAGTCACCTCCATATCCCCAGGAACTCACGAGAGTTCTTGGGGATTTTTTCTTTTATTTACAGAAAAAGTTTGTTATACTTTTATAAAGCATTCACATTGAAACAAATACTAAATGAGATTTAATATCGGCAGTGCGTTTAGAAGGGGAAGAAGGGGTGGATCTGAAGCTCCTCAACCTAGCACAGGGCCAGAAGTTGAGGAGCCGTCAGTTCCAGAACAACCAGAAGCCGAACCAGTAGAAGCAGAAAATGAAGTTAATCCTCAGCCAGCTGAGGTTGATTCAGTTACAGCACCTGAGAACACAGAACCAGCTCCTGAGAATGTTGAGCCAGTTTCAGAAGTAAATCCGGATGAAGCGGCTGAAGAAATCGCTGAAGAGATTGCTCCAGAAGTTGCTCAAGATTTAGCCTCAACCCCAATTGAGGAGGTTCGTCGGAATATCGCAGCTGCGGGAAATGCAGAAATAACTGTTGAACAAGCTCAGCAAGTGGTTGATACAGTAGCGACGCCAGAGGGTGAGAACGAGCTTAAAGTTGCCATTCAAAGCCAAGTAAAAAAACGCTGGTCATCCATCGCTAGCGTCGCCGGTGGTATGTTAATTGGTGGCGGAACTCGCATGGCTGTTAAAGCAGGGTTGATTACTGTATTTGGTCCAGCGATCTGGACCGCTTTAGGTGCAGGTGCTGCCGCTGGTGCCATAGTAGAGGGTGGTCGTCGCATCTACAAAGAAAAGAATAAATTCAATCGACAGGAGATGGTAGATCAATTGCGCGCAGAGACGGACAACACCAAGAAAGCAGCGCTGATCAATAAAATTCAAGAGTTATACAATGACGCTCGAGTCTCAGGTGATGCCGAGGCAGTTCAGCAACTTGCCGAAATGGCTAGTCAAGCCAAGACAGATCTTACTGCCGCAGTAAGAGCTCCTGAATTTGAGAATGAGCCAGAAAAGAAAAAGGTTTTGTTCATTTTGAATGAAGCGAAGTTCAATCGTGAAGAATTTCCAAAAGATCAACGCAAGGAAGCCCGTGACTTATTAAAACAAATTGAGTTTTCAGTTGAGAAAAGCAACATTAACTGGAAGACGGTTCTCACCAGGGGTATATTGAAGGGAGCACTTATGGGATCCATAGGTGCTGCGGCTGGTTATAGTCTTGTTCAGCTTGGAGGTTTTCTTACTGAACAGACTGGGCTTGGTAGTGGCTTGCAACATATTAAGGAAAATTTAGGAAAATTAGGAGCTGGTAGTAAACCAGGAGAAATTAAAGGGAGCTTAGCCGAACTGGCTGCTAAATTACACGAAGAAGTGGGTTCGGGTCCTTCTTATGATGGTCAGGCCGAACAGCTTTCCGCAGATTTACCGAAAAGTCTTGAAGCGGCTCGCAATGGACTTGCGGGTAAAGATTTTGTAGAAACAGCTGGGCAGTGGTTAGATCAAAAAGGTGGAAGGTTTGCTGAGGGTGCAACTCACGTCTCGCGTGAAGCCTTACGCGATTATCTGTCTAACTATAATGCACTCACACTAAACGATTCAGAAATGATCAAACTTTCTGATGAGGAATTTGAATATGCCGCCGCTGGTTTAGCAAAACACTTAGTGAAGCATTCTAGCGCTGAAGTCATGGATAAAGGTGAAGAGATTAAACTGGGTGGAACTACGATTGTTGAATGGATTGAAAAATCAAAAGGTTTGTCTCCAGCCGAAAGATCTAACTTACAAGAACTATTTAAAACTCACGAACACTTTTTATCAGATAAAACTCGTGCTGCGGGTAAAGATTTTAGTACTTTGTTTGATAACCGCAATAATTTCGCGGCTCAGTATTTAGAACAGTTAAAACAGCAAATTGGAGCAGGTAAGGTTTCTTCTTCTGATGGATCGGTTCTAGCCGGTGGTGCTTTGGAGAGAAATGGGTTGTCTGAAAATCAAGACAGCGCTCCAGTAAACGCTTTTTGGAAAGTTATGGGCGCAGTGCTCGGTGCTGGAGCATTGGGTGGTGCTTTTGCTTTGTGGCGAGCGAAACAAAGAAATGAAAGAGATTTTGCTCCTGCCGCTCAAGGTCCTCTCTTTCATGGTAATCTTGATAACGCTCCTGCTGCTGCAGCATCCGAAGCCAGGGCTGCAGGCACGGATTCGGAAACAGCTCCTGTTACTGGAGTTGTTGCTGGTGTCCCGGGTGCGGGACGAGCTGCTTCTGCTGGGGAAACACCTAACCCTGGTGAGGTTAGTTCAGAGGAGTTGGAACGCATGGCCGAAGTTGAAAAACAAAAAATCGACTTGGTAACCACAAAGCTTGCTGAGGATTTTGAAGATTTGGATGTAAATGCTGATAGGGGTATTATCCTTAAGTTTGGCGTTCGGTTCAATAAGTTAAAAGATAGCCCAGAAGGCAGACAGCAAATAGCTAATATTATAGAAGCATTGGACTTGTTTTTAGAATCTTCGCCTCGCAAAGACTCTCTTGAAGGATTGAAGCGCGTCTTAGTTGGTTTAAATCAACCAATTTCACCTAGGGGTGATATCATTACTATTCCTTTGGACGGTAGTGTTGAAGAAATTGCTAGTTTATTACAAAGAAAGGTTGTTGAAGCCAAGCAGGTTCGCGATAGGTTAGCGGGTGATTCTACTGATATTACTGAGCCTGATGCAGAGGATGAACCAATTCCGGATGACGCAGAGGCAGAAAAAGTTCCCCAGACTTTAGATGAGCTGAAAGCTAAGCTGAGAGCTCTTGGTCAAAATCTAAAATTCGATCCGCCTAAAAATAGGGATGGCACTAGTATGGAAGTTGGTCCTGATGAAGTCGCAAGGCTTTATGCGGTCTTAACTCGTCCCGAAGTTCTTCAAAATTTGAAAGGTCTAGAGGTAATAAATCTTGGTGCAAAAGGTGGAGATTATCCTAATGTTAGAAATCAGATCAGTGGGAGAAGTGTTGGTTTTGAAAAGAGTGAAAACATTGAATCGAGATTACCAATTTTAATTCAACGCGCCGCGAAGATCCGAAATGGTCAAAAGTTAGAAGCTGGCATTGATGAGGTAATAGAACAGCCAGACGATGCTGGGGACGCTGGAACCGAAACTGAGGACGAGCCGGGTGATGAAGAAAAAGACGGAGAAGATAAAACCGTTGTCTCAGCAGCAACACCTAGAGTAGAAAGAAAAGGGCCAGAAGGATTGAAAGTTAAGTTGGGCGAGGTTAATCGAGGGCTTGCATCAGAAAATGAACAAGTTAATTCAGTTAGGTCTCTCAATGAAAAATACGGTCCTCACGGTGCGCCAGAGTTTGTTATGCCTAATTTAAACGAAAGAACAAGAAAAAGACTCGACGTGATTTTTAGTCAAATACCTGACGAAGCTTGGGCCGCTATGACTAAAGCAGGATTTAGAAAGTTAACATTTTCAACAAAAAAACATAATCCTGATACTCGAACCGGTATATTTTATATCGAAGCTCGTAATGAATATCGACCTGTAGAGCTTTTGCCACGTATCCGTGAAGCTTTTGCCGAGGTCGGTATCACCTTACCTGATATTGATAACAACTTACGCTCGGTAAAAGGAACGGCAGATACTTCGCAGGGTGAGCAATCTCTAGTTGAGGCAGGGGCAGAAGAAGCGGAAGTCGACGTAGAAGCTCAGCAAGAACAGCAACGCACAGAAATTATTGAACGTATTAAGCAAAAGTTTCCCAATCTTCCAAAAATAAAGCATGGGAAGTTTGACCCTGTAATTCTTGAGAATTTCGAAAAAGCTTTGGACGAACTATCTCCTGAGACAGTTGCAATGTTCAAGAAAAGTGATGGGATAGCTTTGGCTTACGCCAAACCAGGATTTGAACCTAAAGCAAGAGGTGTTAACTATACCTTTGGCGTTGATAAAGCTATTAAGCCTGATGAATTTGTAAAGCAAGTTAATGATTTGCTTTCAAAAGCAGGACGAGTTGATGTTGCTAAAGAAAGTTTGCCAAGAGTAGCTAAATCTGAAACTGTTGCATCACCAGAAGAACCTTTGAGCATGGATAGAATTGAAGAGTTAGATCTTGAAGCTCAGGTGGCATTAGATGATCTTAATAATAAGATTGAAGAGGCTATAAGTATGGCCAAACCACTAAATAAAGACATTGCTATTTCACCTGAGATTGGCGGAAAAACTTTAGAAATTGAAGAGAGAGGCAATGAATTTATTGTTTTCGCACCAGAGAAGCTGGTAGAGCTTAAAGGCAAGCAAGAAGAGTTAGCGGCCAGTATCGCTGAACAAAAAGCTGGCGGAACAAGCCAGGACTTAATGGATCGTTTGCAAGCGCAAGCTCGGGCCATTGAAAAATTACTAAAATAAAAATCAATGAACAAAAAATTTATAGATTTTAATCCGGATGTCCTTCTCAAAGACTTGGGAATCGGGGACATGCCAGATGAAGACAAGGAAGAAGTCCTTGGGACTTTAATGGCGTATATGCAGAATGTGATTTTTGAAACAGTAGTTTCTAATCTTTCTGATGAACAACTTAGAGAGTTTAAAGAAAGTGTTGATAAACAACCTGAGGATTTGGAAGAGAAGATTATGAAAATAACGGCTAATGTCCCAGGGTTATCAGAAAAAATCGAACAAGCTGTTGCCTCAGAATTAGCATCATTTAAAGCAGCTCGGGCTCATTTAAATTAAATAGATATAAAAAAGAGGCCTCGGACGCGCATGTTTTGCGCGACTGAGGCCTTTGTCGTGACGACTGGAGCTTCGCTCTACATGTCGCTACGATAGTTGAATACAACTCCCGGAGGTGGACCGTCCGACTCGGCAGGCTTGTCTTCCGGCTTTTCCGTCGGGGGAGGTCCTTCGCTTGTCGGAGGAAGCTGGCCAGTTGCCGCCACCCTCTCGCGGACCTTGCGTGTGATTTCGTCGCTCCTGTCGTCCACCACTTCGACGATGAATGCGTCGTGCTCGTGGTGATGAGGGTGCGGCGTCGGGAATGTGTCCGTCGGGCCTGCTGAGGTGTAGACCTCGTGGTGCTCGTGACCCTCGTCGATGATCATTGCCTCACCGGTTACGAAGGGAGCGATGGGAGCGTCGTGCCTAACCAGTATGATCGGTTCAGTGTCCGTCTCGGCGGCTTCGATCGGGGAATCGACTCGCTCGATGATTCCCGTTGGCTGGGCAGGCTCGATCGACGTTGTTGTTGGAGCAGGCGTGATCGCTGCGGTCAGCTGCACGATGTAGAACGTTGGCTTCTCGCTTTCGGTCGGAGTCGTCTCGACGACCTCTGCGATCGGCTTGGGCTCCGTCACCAGTTCGGGACTGGACATGATCGCGTTCTCGGTCTCGATCTCTTCGGCCGTGGCCGGAACGATCTCTTCAGCACTTGCTGGCGGTTCAGCGGTGGGTGTCCCGGTGTCTTCCGTGGGCTGTTCGGGCCTCTTCGTCGCAATTGCTGTAGCCATCGAATCTCGCAGCATGAATAGCAGGTGTTGTAATTTGAGTTCGTCGACGTCGTGACGGAAACTTCCTCGAACCATGATTGTCATGATTAGGAATGCGGCCATGATGGTCATGGCGACCGCGAGTATGAACAGTCCAAGATTCCTGTCTCGGACTCGATCCTTAGCGATCTTCTGGTTGATCATGGCCGTGTTCTCGTTCATCGATGCTATGACCTGACGGTTGCTCTCGATGACCTCGCGGTTACTGTCGGCGAGTGCCTGTTCGGCGTCGCTCTTGGCTTTGAGCTCGTTCTTCATGTCGACGAGACTTGCTTCAAGCGCCGCGACCTTCATGATGAATGGAGTCACAGTCTTTCGTACCGTGTTCCTGACCATCAATCTCACCTCTGCGCCTGAGAACTGTCTCGGCGCGTTGGGGAGAGGAGTTGGTTCGAGCATCTTCGTCGCGTCTTGTACGACGATCTTCGGGTTCTCGGTCGCTTTCTCTTCGACTGTCGATGTCTCGCTCTGTGTGACCACAGGCTTCGCGTCGTCGGCCTTGGGTGGCGCCAATCCTTCTTGTTCCATGCTCACGGCTTCTTCAGTCGTCGCAGGCCGTTGATGCTCAACGGTTTGACCCAACTGGTTCTTCCACGTTCGGATTAACCATCGTTGACCGTGGCTATCGCGTTCGATCCGAACCTGCTCGGCCTTGATGCCGCCGTTTTGGGTTGCACCAAGAGTCGTTTCCGCGTTCGCGATGACAAGCATCGCAAACAGAAAAGCGAGGACCAAGGAAAGCTGAGTCTTCATGTTCTCCTCCCAGAGAGCCCAGAAAGGGCACAATTTCGAACTGTGGTTGTCTATCGTCATTTTGCATAGCTATTATGCAAACTTACGACAGGATCTATAATCACCTAAAAGAGACAAATATAAATCGTGGCACAAGATTTAGAAATATACCATTTTAATTGAGTTTTGTCAATAAAACCGCTTGAAATCTTAACTTGACAAAAACCCTATATTTTGTTATAATAGAGAGTATTTTCTAGTGGAAATAAGCTTTATACATATATATGGCTTATTTTGACTAGAAAACAGCTTCTATAGGGTTTTCTCGGTCAATGTTCTTTGAAAACTTGCAGTTGTTTTAATTTGTTCGCAAGGAGAGTCTCAAATGCCGAGACATAATCGTGATAGAGAGAATCGCGAAGGCGAGGACTCGAGACGAGATAACCGTGGCGGGAACAGGGGCGGTAACGTCCAAGTGACTGTCGGGATCGTCTCGAAGACTGCCAATGGTTTCGTACTCCAGGCTTTCGCTCGCAAGGGTGGGGCTATCAAGGCTGACGAACCAGTAGTCTTTCTCCGAAACGGGGAGCCGGAAGTCGGGGGAGTCAAGATGACTTCTCGGGCTGATGGTTCTGCCACCTGGAACTACAAGTTTCCTGGTGGTTTCAAAGAGGGTGTGACGGCGACCGTCGAGGTCGCTGGCGCCGCACCGAAGTCGGTGACGGTCAACCCTCCGCCTGAAGCTTCCGAAGCTTCTGGTCCGAAGAAGATCATTCCGAGGATCGAGGTAGAGGAGACCGTCCTTTCACCAGAACGAACTGCCGAAGGCCGGTATGCGGGAACGATCTGTGTCTTCAACGAAGACACCGAAGAGTCAATGGCCGCGAACCTCACATTTCGAGCTGGTAAGCCAGTTGCTTACCAGTCATTTCGAAACCCCGTCAAGAATGGGGTGATGATCTGGACGGACAAGGTGAGCGCTGGTGGCCACCTGTTCTTTGACCTTGTGGTCACTGAGCGCACGCAGATTGATATTTTCGTGGACGGTTTCTCGTCCCGGAAATTTCAGTTGAACATCCCGTTCGAGGGCGTGGCCCAAACGGCTCAGCGCGGCTTCGGTCGCGGATGGAGTTAATGACATGGTAGGAAGACTCATCTTCGCACTCATCGGCGTGGCCATCTTCCTCAGTTCGCTTCTGGCGGGCTGGGCGGAGTGGTGGGCGTTGCCGATCTCATTCCTCTTGATCGGGGGGATTGCTTTCGTCGCCTACATCTCGACCGGATTCGGTCGTGACGTCGAGGCGGCGGAGATGATTTCCGATCTTCTGTTGCCCTTCATGGGCACCAACAATCGTTGGTGGGTTTGTCTCCTCGTGATGACGATCCTTAGCTGGATCGTGCTCATTGCGGGAGGCTTCGGCCCGCCGACGCTTCTGGAGAGTGTGAACCCTGGTAGCGTGGACTTTTCGGAGTACACGTCGTGGCCCGCGCTCTGGACTCGCTTGTTCGCAAGTGTGTCCTTGACGTCGATGCTCATCGGGTATTCCTTCTTCGCTCCCGCCGATGAGATTGCGCGAACCGCTCGCGGTTTGCGTACTCGAGTTGTCGGTGGCACGGAAGTTTCCGTCGGTTCCTCGCTTCCCAGTCGTCTCATGCGACTGTGGTCGCAGAGACGCCGGCAGGCGACCGTGTTGGCTCCTACTGTTCCTGGGACTCCGCAGGCTCCTCCGCAAGGTGATGGCCAGGGGAGGCTTAGGCAGGAGTTGGGAGTTGAACTTGGGGTTTCGGCTGGCGTAAAGCTGGCGGAAATGGCGTGGGAAGAGTTTAGAAGGAGGTCGCGCAGATGAACACTGAAGGGTTAGGTCGGCGACTGTTGTACGTCGTCATCGGGTTCGTTATCTACGTTATCGCGTTGGGTCTTTCCGGCCTTAGTGACAACGTTGGGATTTACTGCGGTCTGGCGATTTTCTTTTTCGCCACGATCGCTCTGTTCGGGGATCGGTTCTACGGTCCCAAGGCTCTCACCTTCGTATTCCTGATCCTTATGTTCCCAGTGATTTATTTTCTGGGAGCTGCGGTGTTCGGTAAGTTCGCCGAGAAGGCTCCGAACGTCGCGAAGGCGACAAACGAGCGGTACACTCACGAGGAGCGCCGCTTGGCGGAGGCAATTCGCCCTGGTGGCGGGAGCTATCTTGTCGGGAGCCGTGGTCTAGAGTCGGACTTACGGTGCGCCGCCGAAGAGGTTATCGAGACGGAAGTGCTCAATGATCTCACGGTCATCGAGCGTAAGAGAGGACTCATGTCCGATTCCATGTTTAACGGCTTGGTTTCGGAGGAGAGGGCCTACTTCGACAAGAAGATGGCCGAGGTGGATGCCAAACATCCATCGGTTCGGTTGCCGGAATTGGTGAGAAAGGAGCGCGAGATTAGCTTTGAAGCGCTTCATGAGATCGCCAAGGCTGATGCTGTCGGCGACGCAGGTGAGAGGCAGAAGGCCCTCAACAAGCTCGCGGCCAAAACGAAGGAGCTCATCAAGACCTACTCTCAGAGTACGGCCGGGGTGAAATCTCCGTCGTCATCCGCGGCGTCGTGGTCCTGGCCGAGTCTGCCGAACCATTTCGACACGACGAAGTCGGACAATTTCATCGGGGAGTCCTTATCATGGCTTAGCGAAAGAAAGTTGATGGTGATCTGTTATGGTATCATCGCTTTCCTCTGTGTGTGGTTCATCTACACCTTGGGCGCAAGGCTAAAGAAGGACTTCGTGAGAGACCTGGCTGGTCTCGTTGTTATCACGGTGGTCTTAGTAGTCATCGTTGAGGCAATATACTAGAAGGGGGGAATGTTTATCGCCGGAACCCAAGGGTCCTGGCACGACGGCGCCGAGTGCGCCAAAGGAGCGCTTATGAAAATAACGCTCAACAGTTCATAGTGGGGTCGGTGGAAACATCGACCCCCTCTTTTTTATCTTTTTTAGCCACATTAGCTTGTATAGTATTGTAATATCTTAAAAATCTAGGTTTTTTTGTTTTTGGCGCGGAGATTTTAGTGTTCTTAAGAAAACCATCGGAGCGCTAGCGACTGGTTTTAGTACAACACCAAAATCTCTATATCAAGAAACATAAGCTTGTCAAAATATGAGGATATGCTATACTATCAGCACTTAATCAAGTTTGCCGAAACAAAAATAAAATTGTACGTATGGACAAGATGTCTAATTTAGCGTTGATCATGCAAATGATTGATGCCGCTGAGAAAAATATTCAATCAGCAAAGCAATTAGTTCGCGAGATGGGTGGTAGTGCGCCGGTTCGATCGATGGGCACTCCTATGGCTGATCGTATCCAAAACCTTTCAATTTCCGAAGGCGGAAAAGTGATTGAAGGGATGTTTGATGGTCAGAACATGATTGGTCCCGATGGTAAGCAGTATCCCGTACCAGCCAACTACGCTTCAAAGAGTAAGTTGGTTCATGGCGATATTTTGAAACTTACCATTGCTGATGATGGCTCGTTTATTTACAAACAGATTGGTCCAGTGGAACGTCGCAAAATTTTGGGTGTGTTGATGCAAGATGAAAAAGGTGATTACAAAGTTGTTGCCGATGGTAAGACTTACAAAATTTTGCTTGCATCTTTGACTTACTTTAAAGCTGAAGTTGGTGACGAAATTACGATTGTTGTCCCTCAAGATGAAGACACTGAATGGGCTGCAGTTGAACACGTCATTAAAAAAGGTTCAGGCAACGTTGATAAAGAGATGGGTGAAGTATCAACCCCAGCCGCTCGTACTATTATTGATGAAGACGAGGAGTTTTAAGACATGGATGCAGTTGTAAACGCACCACAAACTATAATCCCACAGCAATCACGCTTTGAGGGATTGCTTTCAAAGTATCCGATTATTTACCAGTTACTTCGATTTGGCGCGATTGGCGTAATTAATACCGCGCTCGATTTTATTGTTTTAAATTTTCTATCGAAACTACTTGGGGTAAATGCTGGTAACGAGCTTGGTGCTTTGAATGTGATTAGCTTTAGTTTAGCTGTAGTCCAGAGCTATTATTGGAACAAATACTGGACTTTTGGTTCGACTACGATTTCTTTAGTGACAAACGTTCGCCGTCTAATTTTAGTTGGTGGCGTCGGTTCTATCAGTGTGTTAGCCGTTTTGATCGGCGCGAAATTTTCCGCCTCACCGATAGTTTACTTCGTCATTCTTTGCGCATTTATTATCGCTCAACTGTCTCTATGGATTGGGTTCAAGTTAACTCACAGCGAACAGACATCCATACAACAAGGTTCAAAACAGTTCTTAATTTTTGTTATTGTTAGTATCGTTGGGTTGCTAATCAATAGCATTTTGGTTTCAGTCTTGTCGACAAACATCCCTCAAAACGATTTTATCAACTCAGACCTAGCTAAGAACTTAGCGAAGATTGTGGCTACAGGTGCTTCGTTGATTTGGAACTTTATTGGCTACAAACTGTTCGTGTTTCGTAAGTAATCCTTGTAAATTTTCAAGATGCCTTGGCCTCAAAACCAAGGCATTTTTTGTTTTTCGATGCCTAAAAAATTCTAAAGCCATTATGCTATACTGATAACATCTAATCCTCCCTTATGGCCG
The DNA here is from genome assembly GCA_020850635.1 of Candidatus Doudnabacteria bacterium. GTDB lineage: Bacteria > Patescibacteriota > Doudnabacteria > UBA920 > UBA920 > JADZEH01. The sequence goes on from JADZEH010000029.1 coordinate 31,035, forward strand.
TACTTTATCGAAAATATAGACCGCAAACGTTTGCTGAAGTGCTTGGACAGGAACCTATTGTTCAAACGCTAAAAAACGCGATTGCCCATAAGACTCCGGCCCACGCCTACTTATTCACAGGGACTCGTGGGGTGGGCAAAACCACCGTAGCACGTTTAGTGGCTAAAGCCATTAACTGCTTAAAAGGCAAGAACGGTGAGGCTTGCCTGACTTGTAATATTTGTGTGTCGGTTGCTGGGGGAACGTTCTTAGACATGGTTGAAATTGATGCTGCCTCTAATACTGGTGTGGAAAATGTCCGAGAGCTCATTGAGCACGTAAAATTCCAACCAACTCAAGGCGCTTACAAGGTGTTTATTATCGATGAAGTTCACATGCTTTCGAAGCAGGCTTTTAACGCGTTGTTAAAAACGCTAGAAGAACCTCCTGCTCACGTAATCTTTATTTTAGCGACGACCGAAATTCACAAAGTCCCAATTACGATCATTTCTCGTACGCAACGTTTTGATTTTGCGTCTTTGTCTCAAGAGATTATCGCAGAGCATCTACGAGCAGTCCTTAAAAAAGAGAAGCAGAAACTTGCCGACGAATTAGTTGAGATGATCGCGATTCAAGCCGCAGGAAGCGCCCGCGACGCGTTGTCTTTGCTGGATAAAGTTTTGGCGCTAGGGGAAACGCTCTCTGCTAATGACGCCAAAATATTATTGGGAATTACTGATTTCGAAACTCATGCAGAACTTATTAGTTTAATCTCTTCACGGGATACGGCCAATATTCCAGCGTACTTTGATCGTTTGCTCGAACAGGGCACAGATTTTACAGTTTTCAACAAAGACTTCCTTGAATTTTTACGTAAAGCTTTGGTTATAAAAATTACTGGGAATAACGTGTTGTCGGGTTTGACCACCGAGCAGTCGATGGCGATGACAGACTTAGTAGAATCTATTTCGGTAAACCAGTTAGTAAAGTTAGTGCGCTTATTTTTAAAAGCTTACAAAGATGCGACTACGGCAGTCAGTCCAGAACTTCCCATGCTTCTGGCAAGCGTTGAAGCAGCTTTTGTCGAGCCTGCAGTCTCAGTTGCTCCAATTAAAGCGGCACCAGCGCCTGTAGTTGTGGCCACCATTCAAGATAGTCCAGAGCAACCAAAAGCATCAGAAGCCGTTTCGGAAATAGTGGTTGCGGCAGTCGAAGCTCCGGTTATGAACACGATTATCTCTGAGGTTCAGGGTGATGCCAGTGCTTTAGACTTAACTTATGAACAAGTCATCAGTTTTTGGCCAACGGTAATTCAAAAAATTAAAGAAGTAAACAGCCCGCTTTCAACTTTAGTTAAAAATTCACCAGTAGAATCAGTGGGGCAAGGGGTAATTACTTTGCAAGTGAAGTATCGTTTTCACAAAGAACACTTAGAAAGTACTAAGCATAACGCTTTGCTGAGTTCTATAATTGAAGAGGTGAGTGGGAAGAGACCTCGGTTGGTCATTATTGTTCGTGCTGAAGATGTGCCACTTAACACCGCCGAAGCCCTGGGTAGTGTTTTGCAAGTTTTTGGTGGTGAGCTCGTCGAGTAAAGCCTATCGTGGTATAATAAAACCAAAGAAATTACTAAAAATTGATTTAAACCAATCAATTTTATCGAAACAAAAAAATGTTTTACAATCGAGAACAAAAAGGGTATTTCGTTGTTACAATGTTGACTATTGTAGTTCTGATAGTCGTCACGTTTTGGCGGCCAACTGGCCTAAGGTTTGGGAACGATAATGTGGATCGTAGCGTGCAGTCTGTTCAAGAAGAGCGTGACCAGTATAGTGAGTACTTAGCAAGCTTACAAGCTGATTCAGCAGCTAGTAAGGAATTATTGAAAGAGATTGTTACTGAAGACGCAGTGCGTGCTGAGGTTGAGCTTTTACTTCAAACTGATCAAGATATTCCAACCCCTGATATTCCTACAAGTACTTTGTCGGTAACTGAACAAACTGGGACCCAGCCACTCACAGATTATTTCACTAAAACTTTTGGAGCAACTTTAGCTCACAATGAACAGGTTAATCAAAGCGTACAATCTTTGTTTACGCCAGATACTTCGACCCAGTTAGTCCAATCACTTCGCGCCCGGAACGACAGTTTAGTAAAAGACTTACGAGGTATCGCTGTGCCGAAAGAAGCTTTAGCTTATCATAAGTCTCAAATTCTGGCCTTTGAGCATTACGGGAACATCTTAGAAGCGGCTGAAGATTTTTCACGCTCTAGTTCTTCAGTGGCGTGGTCTTCAGTTTATCGAAACTACTCGATTATCAATAATGAAATTGATACAGCGAATGTGCAGTTTGGGGCGTTGAATAATAAATATAAGTTTAGCGAAGCTATCAGTAATCATTTTGCTCTGACATCGGCGTCTTCGCCTTTTGTGCATAGTGCTGACGCTATTTTTGGTCTCGGTGACTTTACTATTGTTGTTGGAGATATTCCTCAAGAAATTTGGCAAGCGATTCGTGAAGCATTAGCGCGATCTTTTGCTCGCTTTGCCATAACAATGCTGGATAAAGTTGTGCAGAGTGTGGAAGAAAACTTTGCCATTACTAGTCAGCTCTATTATTCCGAAGCCTTGGGACAACTTTACACTAAAGAGTATTTAGCCAAGTATGTTCAAGACCCATTGGATCAAGAGTTGATTAAGCGTTTCTTGCCACAATATTTCTGCTTACCATCAAATAGGGAAGAGTTAACCAGTATTTTTACTCAAAAAGCTAAAGACTATTTAGGTTATGATCCCGCTAATCTTGATCCGAGTGACCCTGATTTTTATCTTAAACTCGCAAAGTCAGGAGATTTTCTGGCTTCACCTGATGGACAAGAGTTGTATTACCGAGATTTAGCTAGTCAGGCGGGAAGTGCGGCTTCGAGTGCTGCTACTAAGGAAGTTTTGAGTCCTGGGTTAAAGTCACCTCGAGATTTGGTTAATAATCAGATTCAGCGAACCATGGCTTCCATCTTTAATACGGAAGCGGCGGCAATTAATGGTTCGATTCAGCTTGGTACGAATAATGTTGAGACGATTGTGGGTCAGCTTGTGGCTTCGGTCATTGAAAACTTGCTGAATAAGTTTGTGTTTTCTGGAGCAGTAGTTCAAGAACAATCGGCTTGTATCGGCATACCTTTGACCAAGCCAGTCATTCCAAGTCAGCCTACGGATTATGAATACACACCACCGTCGCAAAACCCTGAAGATTACCTCCCCCCAGTTCCCGATAATCCAGTAGAAGCCACAACTGGATTTCGATAACATAGTCATATTCTACATGCTTTAGGACAGCAAGTTTGTGTTGTATTAAAACCAGTCGCTCCGCTCCGATGGTTTTCTTAACAACATAAACTTGTTGCCCCTTTTTTATGGTATAATAACGTTATGGAACACTCAGAAAATACTGAAAATAAAACAGAAATATTGGGTGATAAGATTGCGACGGGGACAGAGCCATCATGGACCGTTGTTGCTACTGCGAACAAGCGACTTTTGGCATTAATTGCTCTAGTGGCGATTGTTGCAGGAGCACTTGGCGGTGCATTTGGTAGTCAATCGTTAATGCGATTCCCTGAGTTGAGAAATTTATCAACGAACCAGCAATTAACTTTGCAAGAGGACTCAGCTATTGTCGATGTGGTCAAAAAAGCTAGTCCGGCTGTAGTTTCGATTGTGATTTCTCAAGATTTAAACAAACTCCCGGGGTATAGTCTAAATAGCCCTTTTGGTTTTGATCCTTTCTTTTCTGATCCTTTTCAGCAACCTCAATCAGACGAACCTAATATTCAGCAAGTCGGAGCTGGTAGTGGATTTTTTGTGACTAGCGATGGCTTGATTTTAACAAACAAGCATGTTGTTTCAAACGAAGAAGCAAGTTACTCGGTGGTGACCAATGATGGCAAGTCTTATCCCGCTAAGGTAGTTGCGATAGATCCGATCAATGATTTAGCGATCGTTAAAATTGAAATTAGTAACGCTCCAATTTTAGAATTAGCTGATTCAAATCAAAATCAAATTGGTCAAAGAGTTGTGGCGATAGGGAACTCTTTGGGACAGTATCAAAATACCGTGACCAGTGGAATTATTTCTGGGATAGGACGTAGCATTACGGCAGGTGATGGTCAGACTAATGAGCAACTCGAAGGAGTTATTCAAACTGATGCGGCGATAAATCCTGGAAATTCTGGCGGACCATTATTAAACGCGGCGGGGCAAGTTATCGGGATTAACACAGCGGTTGATCGAGGGGGGGAGTCTGTCGGGTTTGCGATTCCAAGTAATGATGCAGTAAAAGCGTTGCAGAGTTTTCAGACTGCGGGACGAATTATGAGACCACAACTTGGTGTTCGGTATATTATGGTTACTGAAGCCCTTGCTAAAGAACGAGGCCTGGCTCGTGATTATGGCGCGCTCGTTGTGAGTGGTAATCAACCTGGCAATCCGGCAATCGTTCCAGGGAGCGCTGCAGAACGTGCAGGAATAAAGGAAAAGGATATCATATTAAAAGTTGAAGGAACGCGTATTGGTGAAAACTATACGTTATCAAAGTCACTCCGTGAACGTTCAGTAGGAGATGAAGTCCGAATGTTAATTTATCGAGATGGTCAAGAAATTGAAGTGAAGGTAACCTTAGGGGAAAGCCAGTAACATGAAAATAATTGGTATTGATTTTGGAACTAAGCGAGTTGGTCTAGCTATTTCAGATGAAACTCAGACATTTGCTCGCGAATTAACCATTGTACCCCCACAAGAAGTTTTTAAGGCTATCGCGGCATTGTGTGATGAGGAAGAGGTTGAAGGCTTTGCTCTTGGTTATCCATTGTCCATGGGCGGGACAATTACTCAAAAGACCGAAGAGGTTTTAAAGTTTAAGGAAAATTTAGAAAAACAGTTTAACTTACCAGTAGAGTTAGTTGATGAACGTTTGAGTTCCGTGATGGCAGGGAATTTACCTGGTGGAAACGAACATGTAGATAGTTTAGCTGCGCAAATTATTTTGCAAACTTATTTAGACAAAAACAAACACTAATATACAATTTCATGAGTGAGTTTCGCCAGAACCCAGTGACCAAACAATGGATTTTGTTAGCGCCTGTCAGAGCAAAACGCCCTGAAGATTTTCGCACGCACAGTGTAATGCACGGAATGCCAGAAGAAGACCCAGAATGCGTATTTTGTCCGATAAATGACGCTAAAAATACTGAATTATTACGACTGCCCGATAATAAGAATTGGGAGATTAGGGTTATTCAGAATAAATTTGAAGCGTTAGAACATACAAAAATTTATCGTCATCGTGATTTCTACAATAGTCGAAGTGGTTACGGAAATCACGAAGTGATTATTACCAGAAAGCATAATGAACCGGTAGCTCTGCAATCTATTGCCACAGTGGAATTGACTCTTGGGCTGTTTCGAGATCGGATCAAAGAACTTTATCAAGATCCCTCAATCACTTATGTTCAAGTTTTTCATAATCATGGTCGTGATGCCGGTGCTTCAATTATTCATCCCCATCATCAGTTAATTGCCACACCAATTATCCCGCCACACATTCATAGCGAAATTCTCAACACTTACCATCATTATGATATTAATAAGCAATGTATATATTGCGATATCATGAAAGAGGAGTTAGAGCATCGCGATCGGATTGTTTACGAAAGTGAAGAGTTTGTGGTTTTGTCACCTTACGCTCCTCGTAAGCCTTTTGAGATGTGGATTATTCCTAAAAAACACAAAGCTCGTTTTGAGGATATCAGCGCGTCACAGTTGAAGCACTTGTCTTTCGTGCTTAAGGTCACTCTCGGCCAATTGTATACCAAGTTGTCCGACCCGCCTTTGAATTTTTACATTCATACAATGCCTGCTGTTCGTGATGTTCATACCAAGCACGAAGAAGCGGCGTACCACTGGCATTTAATTGTCTTTCCGCGACTGACAATTTGGGCTGGGTTTGAGTATGCAACGGGGATACCCATAAACCCGATGCCGCCCGAAGACGCCGCTAAATTTTTACGGGAATAAGTGAAAAGCTCTTTGCTCGCCAAAGAGTTTTTAGTACGTGATATACTATATTTATGAGAAAGTTGATTATTGCTAATTGGAAATTGAACCCCTTAACACTGGCCAGCGCCCAACAACTGGCAGCCAGTGTGGGCAGTTCGAAGCATGAGGTGGTTATTTGCCCTCCTTCAGCGTTTTTAGCTCAAATTAAGGTGCCAATTTTGGGTGCTCAGGACTGTTTTTGGAAGCTCAAAGGCCCTTTTACAGGGGAAACTTCGCCAGCTCAACTAAAAGATCTTGGGGTACGATATTGCATTATTGGGCATAGCGAACGGCGAGCCCTCGGGGAAACCGATGATATGGTTGCGGCTAAGCTTCAGGCTTTGCTCGAGCAAGGGATTACCCCAGTGTTGTGTGTTGGTTTTGGCACGACTGTTGGTGAAGATAAGCTTGATGTAACCGAAGCTTTACGACCACAGCTAGACAGCGCTTTGCGCGATACTGATCCTAAAAAAGTTGTGGTGGCTTATGAACCAGTCTGGGCGATAGGGACGGGGAAACCGGCAACTTCAGAACATGCTGAGCAAATCGCTTTGTTTATTAAAACAAAGTATGGCATTGAAAAAGTTTTATACGGTGGAAGTGTAAACGGCGTGAACGCGCAAGAATTTTTATCACAAAATCATATTGATGGTTTGTTGGTTGGAAGTAACAGTCTTATCCCCGACGAGTTTAATAAAATTATAACCTCATAACTATGATATATATTGGCGCCGATCATGGCGGATACAAACTTAAGGAACGGTTAAAGAAGTTTTTGACCAAAAAAGACTTGGCTTTTACCGACCTTGGTTCTAAAAAGTTAATTCCTGGAGATGATTATCCCGATTACGCCAAGCTTGTTGGTAACAAAGTTTCGACACGACCAGATTACGATGTTGGAATTTTAATTTGTCGTAGTGGTCAGGGTGTGTGCATTGTCGCCAACAAGTTTAATAATGTACGAGCAGCTTTAGTGTGGAGTGAAAAAGAAGCGGAAATTAGTCGTACCGATGACATGACCAACGTTTTATGTTTACCCGCTGATTATATTTCTGAAAGTTTAGCTGAAAAAATAGTTGAGAAATGGTTGACGACTAAGTATTCACGAGACAAGCGTCATATTCGTCGTATTCGTAAAATTAGCTCGTTGGAAAGATAACGATGGCGATTATTGTTCCGGCGATTTTAGAAGCCGACAAAGAAAAATTAGAAAGTAAGCTGTTTGCAGCAAGTCGTATTTCTGGTGTGACTACAATGCAAATTGATTTTTGTGATGGCAGTTTCGTCGAAGGAAAAACAGTGCCAATCAAAGAAGTTGATGTCTTAAACCCAGCGTTCACTTGGGAAGCGCATTTAATGGTTGAGGAGCCAGTAGACTTTTTAGATTATCAAATGGTTGGATTTAAGCGCTTAGTCGTTCATTATGAGTCTTTTAGTTCAGAGAAGCAGCTTGAAGAGGCGATCGATCAAATTACTAAACTCGGTATGGAGGTTTCGATTGCTCTAAATCCAGAAACTCCAGTCTCAACTTTGCGCTATTTTACTGATATCATTAAGCAATTTACACTTTTATCGGTCAACCCTGGCAAGCAAGGCAATCCTTTTATTGAGGACAGTGTTGAGCGCGTTAAAGAATTGAGAAGGCTCGCTCCACATGCTATAATTGAGGTAGATGGTGGCGTAAACGTAACACACGCACCAGTACTATCAGAAGCGGGAGCAGATATGCTCGCCGTTGGTTCGGTGTTGTTCGATTCTGACTCAGTACAAGAAAGTTATGACGCTTTAGTGAGTGCGGCAACGCATATTTTGCCAACTTGAAACAAAAATGATCAAACTCACATTAGAAGAACTTAAGTACAAAGCCAATGATATCCGGAAGGATATTATTGAAATGTTACTTGAGGCAAAAAGTGGGCATAGTGCTGGCCCTTTGGACATGGCTGATGTATTTGCAGCCTTGTATTTTTATGTGATGAATCATGATCCTAAGAACCCCCAATGGGCTGAACGGGATCGTTTTGTTTTGTCGGCTGGCCATATTGCGCCAGTCTTGTACGCGACATTAGCTGAGGCTGGGTATTTTCCGAAAGAAGAGCTAAAAACTTTACGAAAACTTGGAACCAGACTTCATGGTCATCCGCATCGAGGAGCGTTACCTGGCATCGAGACTTCTAGTGGTCCGTTGGCTCAGGGAACAAGCCAAGCCATTGGTATGGCTTTAGCTTTACGCATGGATCACAGTCGTAGCCGGGTGTTTTGTGTCACTGGCGATGGAGAATTAAATGAAGGTCAGTGCTGGGAAGCCTTTATGTTTGCGGGAAAAAACAAACTCCATAACTTAACGTTCATTGTAGATCGGAATAATATTCAAATTGATGGCTATACCGAAGATGTTATGCCACTGGAACCGCTCCGTGATAAGTTTGAAGCATTTAACTTCCATGTCATTGAAGTTGATGGTCATAACGTTCGCGCGATTATTGACGCTTGCAACGAAGCGAAAGCTGTGTTTGAAAAACCAACGGTGATTATCGCTCACACTATTGCTGGTAAGGGTGTGGATTTTATGGAAGGGCGTTTCGAGTGGCATGGTATTCCACCAGGGGCTCAAGATGTTTCTGGGGCGCCAGATAAAAAAGAACAGGGACGAATTGCGATTGAAGAAATTCGGACACTACGTGGTCAGATTAAAGGCGAACACGAATAATTTATGCAAGACTTACATTTAAATCCAAATATTGGCTCAGAGAATATAGAGCAAGAACCAACTCGCAAAGGTTATGGTGAGGGCGTGGTTGAGTTTGGTGCGAGTGACGAGCGAGTTATGGTTTTGACTGGCGACTTAGCAGGTTCGACTCAGGTTCTTGAGTTTGGGAAAAAATTTCCGAATCGGTTTGTGGAAGTTGGTATTGCTGAGCAGAATATGATGGGCATTGCCGCAGGGCTCGCTTTGTCGGGCAAAGTTCCTTTTGTTTCAAGTTACGCTACATTTTCGCCGGGCCGGAGCTGGGATCAGCTACGCGTCTCAGTGTGTTATAGCGAAGCTAATGTTAAAGTTGCTGGTGCTCATACGGGTATTTCAGTTGGACCAGATGGGGCAACACATCAAGCACTGGAAGACATCGCGATTACCCGAGTCTTACCTAATTTAACTGTGGTTGTACCTTGTGATTATATTCAAACCAAGCAAGCCACGATTGCTCTTGGAAAAATGGTTGGGCCAGCGTACTTCCGATTTGCTCGCGAGAAAACTTCAATTATGACCACAGTTAAAACGCCATTTGAAATTGGTAAAGCTCAAATTTTTCGAGAGGGTACCGATGTTGTAATTATTGGTTCAGGCCCAGTATTATATAATGGCTTACTGGCAGCAATTGAACTTGAGAAAGAAGGAATTAGTGTGATGGTGGTGAACAATCACACTATCAAACCGATAGATAGCGAGACTATAATTGCTGCTGCGAAAAAATGTGGCGCAGTCGTAACTTTAGAAGAGCATCAGATAATGGGTGGAGCTGGTTCTGCAGTCGCTGAAGTTTTAGCCCAAAATTATCCAGTGCCGATTGAAATGGTGGGAGTGATTGATCATTTTGGGGAAAGCGGTGAACCAAACGAATTAATTGAAAAATATGGTATGGGTAAAGATAGCGTCATTATAGCGATTAACAAAGTATTATCTCGAAAGTAAATTTATGAAATACAAGTACGACATAATTTCCATAGGAGACGCCACAATTGATACGTTTTTGTTTATTCATGACGTAGAGATTAAAAATATCAAAGGTCAGAAGAAAGCTTTGCTTAACTGGGGTGATAAGTTGCCGGTTGATGAATTGTATCGAACTGTGGCTGGTAACGCCGCCAATAATGCGGTTGGTTCAAGTCGACTTGGTTTGAAAACTGCCTTTTATACGGTTTTAGCGCATGACACGGGTGGTCGTGAAATTATGCATAAAATGCGTAAAGAAAAAGTGGCTGATGATTACATTACCATTGATGATAAGCACGGGACGAACGCTTCTACAGTGATTAGTTTTGAAGGTGAACGAACAATTTTAGTTTATCATGAGCATCGCAGCTACAAATTACCAAAGTTTGCCCCAAGTAAATGGGTTTACTTAACGAGCATGGGTGAGGGCTTTGAAAAGATTCATAAAGATTTAATAAAGTATATCGATCATAATAAAGTTAAAGTTGGGTTTAATCCGGGAACGTATCAGTTACGTAAAGGGGTTACGGTAAATCGAGAAATTCTAAAGCGCACTGAAGTTTTGTCTTTGAATAAAGAAGAAGCAATTTCGTGGGTAGGGGAAACAGATGATATGGAAGAACTCTGCAAACGGTTGCGACAGTTGGGGCCCAAAGCCGTAGCAATAACAGATGGTCGCAAGGGTGCTTATAGTCATAGTGACGAAGGTTTTTTCTATATCCCAGAGTTTCCTGGTCCTCGCATTGAGGCCACAGGAGCAGGTGATAGTTTTACCTCCGCCTATATTTCTGCCTTAGTCTTGGGGAAAAAGCATCAGCAAGCGTTGCAGTGGGGACCAGTTAATGCTGGTAATGTTGTACAGCACATTGGTCCAATGGAAGGGTTGCTCTCTCGAGCTCAAATTGAAACCCGATTGAAGAAAATGAAATCTTGGGTGCCTATTGAAATTACCAATGAAGCTACCAAAAAACGCGTAGCGGCCATTGTCGCTAAAAAAATAGATTAATTTATAGATGCTCACTCATATCAAAGAATTATTTCAGGGTGATGTCGTGGGTAAGTTTGCTTACCCGGCTTTTAACACAATCAATCTTGAAACGACTTTGGGAATTATTGCTGCAGCAGAAGAAGTTGGTGTGCCAATAATTTTAGAAACTAGTGAAGGAGCGATTAAGTATGCGGGATTAACAACTATGTTTGAAATGATGGCCACTTTAGCGGTTAAAGCTAAGGTTCCCATAGCTTTGCACATGGATCACGGTAAAGATGTAGAGCAGTTAAAACAAGGCATTGAGTTGGGTTATTCAAGCGCGATGATTGATCACTCTCAATCAACTTTTGAAGACAACGTCCGTGATACCAAAGAACTAGTTGAATTTGCTCATGCTGAGGGTGCTTGGGTGCAAGGTGAAATTGGTAAAATTCGTGGCACTGAGGATTGGGTTTCGGTAAGCGAAGCCGGAGCGCTCCTTACAGACCCAGAAGAGGCCGAACTTTATGTGGAAGCCACAAAAGTTGATACTTTAGCGTGTTCATTCGGTACCGTGCATGGTATCATTAAGATGAACGGTGAAGCAGAAGCGCATGTTGATGTTAATAGGATTAAGGAAGTGTATGATCGTGTAAAGCTTCCGTTAGTGCTTCATGGAGCCAGTGGTGTTCCTGAGGAAGTAATAGCGCAAGCTATTGCTAATGGAATTGCTATTATCAACATCGATACAGAATTACGCATTGCTTATTCTAAAGCACTAAGACAGTCACTTTTAGATCAACCACAGGAAGTTGATCCACGAAAAATAATGAAACCAGTTATTGAAGCTGTGAAGAACGCGGCGATCATCAAACTTAAACAATTTAAAACTCAAAAGATAGTTAGTCTTAATTAAAAATAGAAATGGGATCTTATATTGGGGGGAGTCAATTGAAAGATAAAAACGTGTGGCTGAGAATGTTTCTCTTTGTGTTTGCAGGAATTATGACATTCGCGGTTTTAATTTCATGGCGCAGTCAGCTTATTTCCGCTTCTGAGTATGTTGAGTTCCCGACCAAGCGGGTAAAAAAAGTGGAGAAAAAACCAAAGATGATTGAGGCCACAGAAACACTTAAAACAGAAATCGAAGTCGCTCAGTAACGCCAACATTAAACACAAAAATTTATGGATACAAATACAAACACAACAGTACGCATGGCCATTAATGGTTTCGGTCGCATAGGCCGACAAGCTTTTAAAATTGCTTTAGAAAAGCCAGAAATCGAGGTGGTGGCGATTAATGACTTAACTAGTCCGGAAGTTTTGGCTCAGTTGTTGCGCTTAGATAGTAACTATGGTCGCTATGGTCATAAGGTTACGTTTGACGAACAACATATCATTGTCGATGGTAAAGCTTATCCTGTGTTTGCGGAAAAAGAACCAGAAAAGCTACCGTGGGGTGCAATGCATGTCGATGTTGTGGCAGAATGCACAGGTCGTTTTACTGATAGCGAGAAAGCAAGGGCGCATATTAAAGCTGGCGCGCGTAAAGTTATTATTTCTGCTCCAGCAAAAGATGAAGGTCAAACAAAAACTTTTGTGCTTGGTGTCAACGAGCAAAGTTATGCTGGCGAGCCAATAATTAGCAACGCTTCTTGTACCACAAATTGTATTACACCGGTAACCGCGATTTTACACGGTGTGTTTGGAGTAGAAAAAATTATGATGACCACGATTCATAGTTATACCGCCGAGCAGAACTTAGTCGATGGTCCGCCTCCTGGGGGACACAGTAACGATTTGCGACGCGCCCGCGCGGCCGCTGTAAACATTGTGCCTACAACAACTGGCGCCGCGATTTCTGCGACTCAAGCAATCCCAGAGCTTAAAGGTTTGTTTAATGGGTTATCAATCCGTGTGCCGACGCCAGTAGGGAGTTTGTCAGATTTTTCGGTCTTACTTAAAAAGAATGTGACAATAGAAGAAGTGAATAAAGCTTTCACAGATGCCGCGGAAAATCCTTTATACAAAGGACGACTGGTGACGACAACCGATCCTTTGGTCTCATCTGATATTGTTGGTAATCCGGCTTCAGCTATTGTTGATCTATCTTTAACTCAAGTTGTTGATGGTAATTTTGTTAAAGTTATTGCCTGGTATGACAACGAGTTTGGTTATTCAAATCGCTTAGTCGAGCAAGTGATTCTTGTTGGGAAGTATGCCTAAATTATGGCGATAAAAACCATCAAAACTGCAAACATCAAAAATAAAACGGTACTACTGCGAGTTGATGTTAATGAACCAATTGAGAATGGGAAATTGCTTGATGATTTTCGCATTCAAAAAATCATTCCGACAATAGAATTTTTACGGAAGCAGAAGTGTAAAATTATAATTGTGGGTCATTTGGGTCGTCCAGAAGGGCGATGGACTAAAGAGTTGAGCTTGAGACCAGTGGCTCATCGAATCGCTGAACTGTTAAATTATAAGTTTGTTGAAACAACTACGCACTTGCCTCATTATCCAATTGCTCATGTAGTTTTGTATGGAGGGAAAATAACTGAACCAGAAACCAAGGTAGCTTTAGACGCTGCTTCTAGTAAAGATATAATAATTTTAGAAAACATTCGTTATTACAAAGGTGAGGAAGAAAACAGTTTGGTGTTCGCTAAAAAACTAGCATCGCTTGCTGATATCTATGTTAATGAAGCGTTTGCGGTTAGTCATCGGAAAGAGGCATCGGTTGTGGCGATTACAAAGTATCTTCCATCTTACGCTGGCTTGTTGTTAAATGAAGAGTTGCGATGGCTGGGGCTGGTTATAAAAGCCCCCAAGCACCCTTTTGTCTTGATGATGGGCGGTTTAAAAATCTCTGAAAAAGCTCATACTCTTGAGAATCTTGGTAAGCATGTCGATACAATTTTATTGGGTGGAGGTATTGCCAACAGTTTGTTAGCGGAACGTGGTTATGAAATTGGGGCAACACCAATTGAAACTGAAGCTAAGGCTGTGGCGAAACGATTATTGCGAAACTATAAAAACAAAATTCAATTACCAGTTGATTTAGTTGTGGCGAATAAAAAAATGGACAGCGGTTCAATTCGAGTTTCAGACGCACACGGCGTAAAAAAAACCGAGTTGATTTTAGATATTGGCCCAAAAACTATTTTGCAATATAGTCGGGCTTTGAAAAAAGCGAAAACAATTGTCTGGAATGGACCAATGGGATATTTTGAGCATAAACCATTTCACACGGGAACGATGTCTTTGGCTCGAATTGTTGGTGGGGTGGGTAAAGGCCGTTGTTTTAGTGTGGTTGGTGGCGGTGAGACCGTGGATGCACTTCGCTTGGCCAGGCAGGAACATTTTGTTGATCATGTTTCAACTGGTGGTGGCGCGATGCTAGAACTTTTAGCAGGCAAAGCATTGCTCGGGGTCGAAGCTCTTAAATAGGAGAATAAACAGTGCCAAACAAACAATATAAAAAAGTTGTACTCGTGGTCATGGATGGTTTTGGCGTGGCGACACACAGTCACGGGAACGCTATTAGTTTGGCCAAGCCCAGTATCATTGATGGCATTATTAATAATTTTCCTAGTTTGACACTGCAAGCTTCAGGGCCAGTAGTCGGACTGCCTTGGGGTGAAATGGGCAACTCCGAAGTTGGTCATTTAAACATGGGCGCTGGTCGTATTGTTGGTCAGGATTTACCTCGCATTACCTTAGCCATTTCAGATCGAAGTTTTTTTAAAAATCAAGAATTTAACAACGCCATTGAACACACTCAAAAGCATGATTCTCGCTTGCATTTAATCGGGATGATTAGTGACGGAGGAGTTCACAGTTTTAATCAGCATTTATATGCTTTATTGGGTCTAGCGCAAGAAAAAGGGGTGAGCGAAGTTTATATTCACATGTTTACCGATGGTCGAGATACGGCTCAGAAAGTAGCCTTAGATCAGCTTACTAAATTAAAACAGCAAATCGATACAATTGGTATCAAAGCTAAAATCGCCACAATTACTGGTCGTTTTTACGCTATGGATCGTGGTCGTCATTGGGATCAAACTGAATCAACGTATCAAGCGATTGTTAACGGAATTGGAGAAGAAGCAGCAAGCCCTGAGGAGTGCATTCAGCAAAATTATGATCATCAAATTTTTGATGAAATGATTAAGCCTACGGTTATCACTGAAACTGACGCCAGTGTTGGTAGTAAAAACCCTACTGTGACCGTACGTGATAACGACGCGATAATTTTCTTTAATTTCAGATCGGATCGCATGATTCAATTGGTCCAAGCGTTTGCTCAACCTGAGATGATGGAGATTCAGAGTAAGCATCAGCAACTACAAAATTTATATCTTGTCACCATGACACAGTATGCTACTGATTTACCAGTGCATATTGCCTTCCCTGCAGCGAATTTAAGTAATAACGTGGCAGAGGTAGTGTCCAAACAAAAGTTAACTCAGTTTCATATTGCAGAAAGTGAGAAATACGCCCACGTTACCTCTTTCTTTAACGGGGGAGTGAGTCAGGAATTACCCGGTGAAGAACGTCTGATTATCACCAGCCCAAACAACACTAAAAATTATGTAGATCATCCGCAAATGTCCGCGGAAGAATTAACTACAACTTTAGTTGATAAGATTGTTAATGTGAATCACGCTTTGTACGTAGCAAACTTTGCCAACCCTGATATGGCTGGTCATACTGGAAATTTAACCGCCGCCATTGCCGCGATTCAATGTGTTGAGAAAATGCTCAAGCAGATTATGGATGCTGTGCTTCGTGTTGACGGCGCATTAATTATTACCGGTGATCATGGTAATGTTGAACAAATGATTGATATTCACACAGGTGATGTGAACAAAGATCACAGTACAAATCCCGTACCGTTTATTTTAGTCGCCAAAGAATTTAAATTACAAAAGCCGAAAGAAGGTGGGTATTTGTCACTCGCCGCGCAAGTTCCAAGCGGGGTGATTAGTGATATCGCCCCAACAATTTTAGATTTGTTAGACATTCCGAAGCCTAAGGAGATGACGAGTGTAAGTTTGCTTCAGTTTTTGAAATAAGATTAGGTTTTTGACGCATTGACTGCACTTTTTTGAGGGTGTATGATTACAAATCATCGCCAATACAGCTGATATGCGCCAAAGGAGGGCCATATGAACAATGACAGGCTAAGTTTCATTGACTGGGAGTTCTGGGCTTTCGGTTCGGTCTATGGTTTCCTCGTTTTGGTTGGTTTTCTCATTTTTACAGACAGTGCCTTTGGCGTCTGGGAGTATGGGATCCCGGCCATCTTTCTGGCTTTCGCTGTGTTCATGCTCGCGATCTCATCCGCTAGACACAAACGCAACAAGCGTTGGCTTGACGAGTTCAATTCTAACTACGCTGGGTCATTGGACCTGGACGTGGTTGTTGCGGTAACCAATCGTGTCTGCACGATGCATCGAGGCTGCCCACGGAAGGTCATGTTCAGATTAGTGGCTGAAGCGCTTTACAATCGAGCGCGGAACGTGCCACCAGTCAATACCTTTCACAAATGGGCCATCAACGCTTACGAGGAGTTGTATGGCGAGTAGGGTTAGTTGTCGGACCAAGCTACAGGGGCTTTTTCGAGCGCTTCACGGTGCTCGATTTTTTTATGACAAATTTGTATAAAAAAACGACCAAGTTTCCTAGGTCGTAAGCTTGGTGTCTTGGTCTGTGATCTCAGTTGAGGTAGCTGACTTTGAGCCCGCTCTTTTCGAGATCAAGAACCACTGCTTCAGCGTAGTTCAGCTCTCGTTCCAGAAATTCGCCCACTTCCCAACTGTAGTTAACCTCGTGACCCAGCTCGCGGGCGACGTTTGTGCACAGTTGCTCTACTTGGCCAGCGTGATGCACGATGATCACGACTGAAGCTTCGTGTCTTTCTGCTTCGTCTGTGATGAAGTCCGGAGCATCTCCTCGAGGTTTACATGAGCTTGGATCGAGTAAGTCAGGATGTGTCACAATCGTCAACTCATCACAGCACATGGCAATGATGAGGGCCGTCATGTAGGCCTCAAGCCTGGGCGAGCATAGCACGAGCGCTTTTTGGCCAAGGAGCTGCATCGCGAGAATGAGTCCCAAAGTCTTGGCCTTTTCGTAGCCAGGTTCGAGAATCAAACGCAAGCCTCCGGCGGCATCTTCGGGGATACTGTGTCTTACTCCGATTATTCGTGAAATCATCTGGAAATCCTCCTTTTTACCGACCAATCAGCATATATTTTTATATCGTTATTGTCAATAACTTTATGGTACTTATTTGAGCTAAAACTAAACCGTGTTAGGATAGGGAATATGCCAAAACAATGGAAACTAAAACCAACTGTTCCTGACGAAATCCTCCAGCGTTATCCAGAACTTAATCCACTCGTGGTTCAGCTTCTATTTAATCTCGGATTAACTGAGGAATCTGACGTCGAACGTTTTATGGCGCCTGAGTATGAGAATCAACACGATCCGTTCATCTTTCACGATATGCAAAAGGCTTGTGAGAGAATTTGGGAAGCTGTGTTCAACGAAGAAAAAATTTGTATTTATGGTGATTATGATGCGGACGCGGTTACGGCCAACGCTGTACTTCAACAAACTTTCCGATACTTAGGAGTGTCAGTTGTGAGTTACATTCCCGATCGGTTTACCGAAGGGTATGGTCTTAATATAGAAGCATTTGAAAAAATCAAAGCTGATGGCACTACGGTGGTTATCACTGTTGATTGCGGAACTAACTCTGTTGATGTTGCTGAATTTTGCGAAGCTAACGGAATCGATTTAATTATTACGGATCATCACGAAATTACAGGCGAGACTCCTCAAAGTTTTGCTTTGATCAATCCTAAAAATCCCGCCGACATTTACCCTGACAACCAAATTACAGGTGTGGGTGTGGCGTACAAACTAGCTCAAGCTTTGCTTGGTCATCGGGAGAACGTGGTGACAATCAAACAGATTGAAGATGAGAAATATGTGGCCGGTTGGGACAAATGGTTGCTTGATTTGGTTTCCATAGGAACAGTGGCTGACTGTCATTCGTTGCTTGGTGAAAATCGGATTTTAGTCTCATTGGGTTTAAAGGTGATGATGAAAAGTAAATGGCTAGGTTTGCGCCAATTGCTTGTCACAGCTGACGTAGATTTACGAGCTACACCACCCGATGCTCGCATGTTGGGATTTGTCGTGGCGCCACGAATCAACGCTGCTGGTCGTTTAGAGCACGCTGATATTGCTTTAGAGCTGTTATTATCAGAAGATCCAGCCAAAGCCCAGGAACTGGCCGCTGCTCTTGAGCAAATCAATAAACGTCGCCAAGACATTACCATGCGCGCTGTCTCCGAAGCGCAAGAACAGGTTGCTCAAATTGTGGATCGCAAAGTCCTTTTGCTGACTAATCAGGAGTGGCCAAAAGGTGTGGTGGGTTTAATCGCGGGCCGTTTGGCCGAGCAGTATAAAAAACCAGTACTGATTTTAGAGCGTGGCGAGGTTGAATCAACTGGCTCAGCCCGCACTGGTAATAATTTTAATATTGTCGAAGCTCTAAAATCAGCGAGTCATTTGCTTGTTAAGTTTGGTGGGCACAAACAGGCTGCTGGTTTAACCGTGCGCACTGAGCATATTGAGGTGCTTTACGAAGCTCTCCTAAATTATGCCGAGCAAACCCAGTTTGAAAATGAAGAACCGGTTTTGGAAATAGACACAGTGCTCAAAGAAACTGACGTCACCTTAGCCACTCACGAGCAAGTCAGTGTGTTTGAGCCTTTCGGAATTGGTAATCCTAAGCCTGTCTTTATGATCGAAGGCACGCGTGTGGTAAGCACAAGAACTGTAGGAAAAGAACAACAACACTTACAAATGACTTTAGCAATTGGTAACGTACTCATTGATTCAATTGCGTTTAGTATGGGTTATCTCGCAAACAAATTAGATAGCAATGCTATAATAGATGTAGCGGTGGAGCTCCTGTCGGATGAGTGGGGTGGGACGCGCAAACTTAAATTAAGAATAATAGACGTAAAAATACATGACTAAAATTGTGGTATTAAATACTGATGGTGGGGCACGTGGTAACCCTGGTCCTGCTGGTACTGGTGTGGTGATAAAAGACGAATCTGGGGCGATTCTTTACGCGGTAGGGGAATATATAGGTGAAGCCACAAATAATGTCGCTGAATACAAAGCGCTAATTCGAGCTTTAGAACAGGCTCATAAATTGGGTGCCACCGAAGTTCGGGTGAACATGGATTCAGAGTTAATTGTGAAGCAGATGCTTGGCCAGTATAAAATTAAAGAACCAACGTTACAGCAGTTGGCTGGTGAAGTTATAAAACTTCGAAATAATTTTGAGAAAGTCAGTTTTACTCACGTACGGCGAGAACTCAACAAAGAAGCGGACTTGCTAGTCAATGAAGCTATAGACGTGGCATAAAAAATCAGACATCACCGCGGGGTGATGTCTTTTCGAATGACTGGCGTGGTTGGAGTTAGACTCGGCAACAGCTATTGCGCAGGATGAATGCATGGCGGCGCGTGCGTCCGCGGCGTCCGTGATATTGGTCTTTTCCGCCTTTGTGGCGAGCCGTGTTGTCAACATGCTCGGGCCATGGACAGCCGCGTCCAAGGTTCTGGCGTTGGAGCTCAAGCGTTCCAAGGGCGCCGAGAAGTGTGCATAGAGCGATCAACTCCGATCTCTGGATCATGATGTGGAATCCTCCGGAAGATTGATTCAACGAAAAATCTAAGTCAAGTTTAGCACAGACTTTCCGGTTTGCCTAGCGTATCTGAAGTTCTTCAAGCTTACCACTGCTGAGCACAAACAGTTTCTTGATCGCATCCTTTGAGAGGATTTTAGTGATTTGAGTAGCGGATTTGAGACGGTAGTTATTTTGATGATCACGGCGATCAAGTTCTAAGGCTTGAAGATAACCGTCTTGGCCATAGAACGCGTAACCAATAGAATTGTTTAGAAAGGGTGCGTCGTAAGTTAGACTGCTTCGGCTAATAAGTTCGAGTCCCGATCCGACTGTATAGCGGTGGAGTTCTGAAGGTGAGATCAAAAGAATGCTGTTGTCATCGGGGTTGTAACTCCATTGTGTGACTCCTTCAGCAAGTTTGTTTAATTCAGTTCCAACCACGTATGCAGTATTATCACCTAAAATAAAGATCTCTTTTTGTTTTGTGACGATTATTTGACTGGTTGTAAAAGCTGGAGTTTGGGTTAGGACTCTGGCAGTTAAGGGGTCACCGTTACGACTAAAAGTGATTAGTTCATTACCTGTGGGAGTTTTACGCAAAGCATAAATGGTGGTTTCGATTGTGGTTACAGCCGTAATGTCGTTGGCTATTGTTTGCTGGGTGTTAGTTACAAAATCGATGCTACTTAAGAGTCCTGTTTGGGTATTAAAAGCCAGGAGTTCGCTAGTTGCAGAAAATTGAAGTTCTGTGTATGGAGTGATGAAGTTTGTAATATCTGTGAGTTGTTTTGTGTTTAAATCTAAAATCAAACGGGTAATTCCTTCGCCGTAGATAAGTAGAGTATTTCGATTTGGGGATAGGGTTATAGACTTAGCATTAGTTGGAATTGGGATTACTGTAGAAGCGCTTTGTGCATCTGGAGCAATAACAATTTTATTGTCGGAAAGATAGATTAAACCATCTCGATAAAAATCAAAATCAATTACGTTATTGTCAGCCCAAACAGTTGTCTTGGGATCGCTTTTCAGGAGAGTGACGTAAGGGATGATTCCGGCGACCCAAGTAACTTTTCCGGACTTTAACTCTAGTCGTTTAGTCCATTTAAAATACCCTTCTTTTTGTAAAGAGATCTCATGTTCGCCGGGGCTGATAAACTTAACACGATCTGGGGAAGTTCCAGATAAAACGTCGTCAATATAAATTTCGACATCCTCTGGTTCAGTGTTCGCCACTAAAATACCCGTTTTTACGTAACGGTTTTCATCAAAGTCATATTTAATCCCGCTAAGGTAGAGGATAAATAAGGGAGCGGTGATTAGGAAAAAGATAAACCCAAAAGCAATAAGGAAATAGCGTGTGCGTCGTTTCATACGTGTTATATCATATAGTGTAGCGTACTTTTACGCCCCTAACAATAATGGTATACTAGAGTGACTTACAGCCTAGACTATCTAAAAATACCTACAAAAATGGCAAAATTCGTAATTCAGGGTGGACAGACTTTGTCTGGAGAAATTCGTGTTAGTGGTGCCAAAAATGCGGCCTTAAAAGCATTGCCTGCAAGTTTACTACTTGATGGTATTACAACTCTGACTAACGTCCCTCATATTGAAGACGTTAATCGCATGGTTGAACTGATGCGTGATTTAGGCGCAACTGTGACAAATGAAGGCTCAACATATACGGTTGATCCCTCGACAGTTAATCGTGATGAATTAAACCCTCAATTACACCAAAAACTTCGTTCTTCAATTTTGCTTGCTGGTCCTATGCTTCACCGAACGGGAAAGATTGTTTTTCCTGAACCCGGTGGTTGTGTTTTGGGAAAACGTCCTATCGATTATTTCTTATCAGGGTATGAGGCTTTTGGGGTGCGCATTGAAAATCGCAGTGACGGTTATACTTTGTTTGCTGAGAATATTCATCCTGCAAAAATTGTTTTCCCTCGAATTAGCCACACTGCAACTGAAGCCATGATGATGTTCGCGGCTCGTGTACCTGGCACCACAACCCTTATAAACTGTGCTATGGAACCAGAAGTTGGTGCCTTGGCTGGTTTCCTAAACACTTGTGGCGCAAAAATTAGTGGAGCAGGTACACCAACTATTATTATTGAAGGCGCTGAAAAATTGACGGCTGGTACTTATGAGACTATTCCAGACCGAATTGAGGCGGGAACGTTCGCTATTTTAGGAGCAGCAACTCAGTCTAAAATAAAAGTTACCGGGATTAATCCTGCTCATTCTGAAATTCTATGGGAATTATTCCATAAAGCTAATATCAACTTCGAACTCGGTGAAGATTACGTACAGATGCTCCCAAGTCCAGATATAAAAGCAATTACAAAAGACATTGTCACTCATGAATATCCTGGGTTTCCTACGGACTTACAAGCGCCGATGACTGTGTTGATGACTCAGGCTCATGGGAGTTCACTCGTTTTTGAAACTATTTACGATGGTCGTTTGTTTTACACGGACTCACTAATTAGCATGGGCGCGGATATTCTAATGTGTGATCCTCATCGAATTCTTGTCACTGGTCCTACGGCGCTAGCAGGAAAAAAGTTAGTCAGTCCTGATATTCGTGCTGGAATCGCGCTGGTCATTGCGGCTTTGGTGGCAAAAGGCCAAAGTGAAATCGATAACATTTATCTTATCAACCGTGGTTATGAAAGTATTGTCGAACGTTTATCTGGTTTAGGCGCAGACATCAAAGAACTGGAATAGTTAATGAAAATTATTGTATGTTTCAAAGTAAAATCGGAATTGATTTAGGCACGGCTAACACTCTTGTTCATGTTCCCAAAAAGGGCGTAGTCATAAATGAGCCAACTGTGGTTGCCATTGCGATTGATGACAACAAGGTTTTAGCTGTGGGCCAAGAAGCCAAAGATATGCTTGGTCGTACCCCAGAAACAATTGTGGCGAGTCGTCCTATGAAAGACGGAGTGATCGCCGACTATCGAGTAACGGAAGCCATGCTTCGCTATTTTATTAACAAAGCTTTAGGTAACGTTCGTTTTTTTCGCCCTGAGGTCTTAATTAGTGTCCCTGGGGGGATTACTTCTACCGAACGACGCGCGGTTATTGATGCCGCTCGTGCTGCTGGGGCCAAGAACGCTTACGTAATTAAAGAGACTGTCGCTGCGGCGATTGGTGCGGGTATTCCAATTGCTTCGGCAAGTGGTAATTTAGTTATCGATATTGGTGGGGGAACAACCGACGTTGCCGTGTTAAGTTTGGGTGGAATTGTGACCTCAACTTCGGTTCGTGTGGCGGGTAACAAACTCGACCAAGCGATTATTGAATACATTCGTAAAAAACATGGCTTGGTGGTTGGGGATCGCACTGCTGAGGAAATCAAAATTACAATTGGGAGTGCGGTTCAGCTTAATGAAGAAGAGGTTATGGAAATTCGTGGACGTGATATGGTCAGTGGTTTGCCTAAAACTGTAA
>JADZEH010000030.1 GCA_020850635.1 Candidatus Doudnabacteria bacterium
AATACAGCCTACCACAAACGCATGCGTTTGTGTCCGGGATACCATTCACCCCCAGACAGGCGGAAACAAAAAAAACGACCATTGCTCTTGCAACGGCCGCCAGTCTGGGGTTCCCTGGTAAAGAAAAGCCTGCCAATTGTGGCAGGCTTTACTGTTTATATGATTACTAACGAACCGATGACCATGAGCAACCTTTGTTGTTTCGATTTTTATCTTTTAAGACATAGTGTTTAGTGTCGCCTGGTAAATTATGACACAGCCCTACAGACTCAGCAGCTTGTTCAACCTTTCTACTGTTTGCATTTTCTAAATCTACTGCGAAACCAAATCCATGATCAGACAAACATGTTGTGTCGTAACTTGTTTCTAAGGACATTGCATGCTGACTCCAGTGAGTATTGATATAGTTTTTTACTGTTTCACTCAAGTTTTCTACTTGAGATTTTTTTACATACTGGATACTTCCGTCACAATAAAACCCCCTGGCTTTAACTTGAGTTTCACTCCAACCACGTATAAGAGCACCAGCTTCAAACACAGATCTCATATGAGCACCGTACTCGTGAGGTCTATATAATTGAGCAATTGTAACATTAGCAAAAGGTTTACTTCCACTCTCGTCCTTTATATTCTGTAGTTGAGTAACAGCGGCTAATACTCTATTTATATACCCTTGTATTTCTGGGTTTGAAGATGTCTTAGCTTGTGTTGCTGGGTACTGCGGATAAGTTCCTGAGATGCCAGCAGGATGATCACATAAAAACCCGTGAACTGGAATGCAATAAGGGCCGCCTGATCCACCGGCATCAGAAGTAGTCCCACCCCCACCGCTACTTCCTAAATAAACGTGCAAATGTGAGCCAGTTGAGTTCGCATTTTTATGATCTGCCCCACATTCAGTACTTGTTTCTCCAGTCTCATTCCATATGCTTAACCCTGTACCTGGAAAAGCAGCGCAGAGTTGTTTAAAAGTACCGGTAGTTACCCCCATATCAACACAAGCACCAGTGTTATGGCATTGATCTTTATGGTCAGTCTTTGTGGGTTTCCATGCCTCAGTAACTTGAAAATAGACACCTGCTTTAGTTGTATTACTTGCCAAAACTAATAATTTGCTTGCGAGAGTCTTCTGAACCCAGCAATTATCAGGAGAGGGACCTTTACAATCAATACCTACAGTTTTATCCCTTAAGTTAACACAATTAACGCTATAATCTGTACCGCCAAGACCGCAAGCGGTTTCGTTAAGATCCAAACTGGTACCACCATTTGTACCAGAGCCAGCAGCACCCCCGTCAGGGTCGTCCGAGCCTGGGATATCAAGTCCTCTGCACGGCGGTTTATTACCCACGTCCTTGCATAAAGGAAGTAAGTCCAAGAGTTTACCCTTATCCCCGCTTGTATCCACTGGAAGTGGGTCTATCTTTTTAAACTTAACTAGATCCGGGTTTATTTGCCGAAGTAAAATAAAACTTGTACTCAAAATAACAATGGCAATAACTGCGGCGGATATTCTTCCCTTTGCATCCTCTTTCCCCTTTTCTCCCCCAAGCATGTATTGATATCCTGCGAACACAATAAACAACACCGTAATGAAAAAAGCAGCCGCTAGAGCAAAGCGGTAAAGTCTGTTGATGCAAGGATAAAGGCCTGTTCCTGGAACGCATAAATACGCAGCAATACTTTGCTCACCTGCCCCCGATGGTACAGGCCCTTGCGGGGTTGAGGTTGCCGCAGGAGTTGGTACAGCCTGAGCGTAAATCATCACTGGAGTAGCTGCGACAAAAACTAAGTTCGCCACAAAAAAACTAAGTCCAATAAGACTAAGAATTTTTTTGTATTTTTGTTTCATTTTTGATTTTAGAGTTAACTTTTAGAAAAAATCTGCTGGGTTATAAGTATAACCGTAAGGAACCGAGTAAGCACCATAAGTTTTACTATATTTACCAGTAGCAATACCGAAGCCTTCCGCATCAAACACAGTCAAATGCAAATGATAACCACGCCCTGGTCCTAAGGTTAAGCGAGTTGTGTTTCCGGTATTACCTTCATAGCCAACTAAATCGCCCTGCTTCACTGTTTGCCCACCGCGCAAATTATATGTGCGCATATGAGCATACAAAGTAATTATTTGACGGGTACCATTTTTCGTTTCCAAAGTGTGCTTAATAGCACACCAGTTTCCGTATGCTGCTTCGCCCGTATCACACGCAACCACCACACCATCAGCTGCCGCATAAATAGGAGTTCCAGCAGGAGCGGCAATGTCCCAGCCATTATGGAATGAATAACCAAGAGCAGTAAAGCCAGTATTACCGTAACCTTGAGTACGAATGCCAGCCATTGGCATTAACAATGCGCCCTTCGTAACTGAGATTGTTCTGTTACCAAGCTTGGCTCGAATTGAAGAATCCAAATCATCAATTTCTTTTTGAAGGTCAGCTTGCTCTGTTTTACTAACCGATAAAAGTTTTTGATAGTTTCGCTCCAGACCCTGAGTTTGATCGAGTAAACCTTGTTTTTGTCGGCGCTGAGTTTCTAACGAATCCTGAGTTACCGTTAATTGTTGTTTCAACTCTTCAAGCTTTTTCAATTCAAGTTTTAAGATTTCTTGCTGTCCCTCTAATCTCTTTTTAACAACTTTGATATTCTGAACGATGTTGTAAACTTTATCTTGGACGCTTTCTGTATACTGCAACTCGTCCATAAAGTCCGAAAAATTACTATTTCCAAGACTCAAGTTTAAAAACGAAGCGCCGTCTAGTTGATGCAACTGAACCACCAGCTCAGCTAAAATCTTTTTATTGTCTTCAATTTCTTTCTTTCGAACTTCAATCTGTAATTCCAACTCTTTAATCTGTAAATTTGTGTCTTCTATCTGTGTCTCATTTGCCTGAACCTGAAGTTCCGTAGAAGCAATTTGCGCATTAAAAACACTAACTTCGTTAGCTAAGCTAGCTTTCTTCTGACGAGTTACATTTATTTGGCTTTGGTAAGCCGCAATCTGTTTATTTATTTGTTCCAACTTCTGAGCAATGGCGTTTTGTTGATTTTTTAAGTCATCAACATTTTGAGCAATGGCGTAAAATGGGCTTAAAAATAACGAAAAGAGTAACCCAATCGTTACTATATACCCGACTGCCTTTTTTATTTTTGTTTCAATGTAAAAACGCATATCTTGGTTAATAGTATAACACAAAACATGCGTTTTCTCAAAAATTTATTTAAGCTTGGAGACTGCGGTCTCTAAGCGTTCGATTACGGCTTCAGGGCCAAGATGTTTTGCCAAAACACTGGCGACTTCAAATGGACTGGGACTTGCTGCAAGACCGGTCAGCGCTACTCGCATCGGCCAAAGCACATCGATATTCTTTAAGCCTTGTTGTTCAATCAACGCTTTAACTTTTGTTTCAAGAGTTGCAAGTTCAAAGTCTGCCGGTGAAAATGTTGCCAACTGCTCAATCAACATTTCTAAACCTTGCTTAGTTAATTCGGCACTACTTTTCTTAGAAATTAACAACTCAGCAACACTGGCGACATCTGGTTGTTTAAAGAAATATGGTACTCTCTCCCCTATCTCGGATAATTTCTTTAAACGTTCTTTTTCAAGCTCTACAATATCAATCAAATACTGTTTTGATAACTGCTTATTTAAATGCGTTAATGTAACGTTACCTTGTTCATCAAACACGCCATATCCGTCACGATGCCAATATGGAATAAGTAAGTCTACTAAATCCCCCACCGGCATGGCTCGTAGATAATGACCATTAATCCAATCTAGTTTGTTGACATCAAACACTGCACCAGACTTGTTAACTTTAGAAAGTTCAAAAGCTTTTACCAATTCTTCCGGGGAAAATATTTCTTGTTCGGTTTTCGGATTCCACCCAAGAAAGACCACAAAATTTACTAACGCTTCTGGTAAGTACCCTTTGTTCAAATAATCTTCAACAGTTACATCACCCTGTCGTTTTGAGAGCTTAGACTTGTCGGGATTGAGAATTAACGGTGCGTGAGCAAACGCTGGGGCTTCCCACCCAAACGCTTGGAAAAGCAAAATATGTTTTGGCGTTGATGGAATCCACTCTTCACCTCGGATGACGTGAGTAATGTCCATATAATGGTCATCGATCACAACCGCCAAATGATAGGTTGGAAACTTGTCGGACTTTAAAATGACTTGATCGTCTAACACAGCATTTTCGTAAACAATGTCGCCATAAATTAAATCGTGAATTTCGGTTTTGCCTTCAGGAATAGCAAAACGAACGACCGGGTTTTTACCCTGACCAGCAAATTCTGCAAGCTTCGTCTGGACATCTTCCTCAGATAAAGCTCGACAATGACGATCGTACATTGGTGGTTTCTTTAGCGCAATCTGTTCTTTGCGCACCTCTTCTAAGCGCTCTTCGCTACAAAAACAATAATACGCTTTTTTCGAAGCTAATAACTCGCCAACATGTTTTTGATAAAGTTCTAATCGTTGTGATTGTAAGTATGGG
Organism: Candidatus Doudnabacteria bacterium; assembly: GCA_020850635.1. Classification (GTDB taxonomy): domain Bacteria; phylum Patescibacteriota; class Doudnabacteria; order UBA920; family UBA920; genus JADZEH01. The sequence goes on from JADZEH010000030.1 coordinate 4,506, forward strand.
CCATGAGAGCCACGCTCGGCTAAAGTGCCATCATCTTTTAAATAAAAACCTTCATCAAACTCAACACCCATGGTTTTCATGATGCGAAGTAAATGTTCGACTGCTCCGTCAACTTGTCGACTTTGATCTGTGTCTTCAATGCGCAAGATAGAAGTGCCACCATTATGCTTGGCCCATAAATGCGAAAATAATGCCGTGCGAAAATTTCCAATGTGGACGTAGCCAGTTGGACTAGGAGCAAAGCGAGTTCGAATTGGTTTGGAATTTTCTGCCATAAATATAAGAAATACATAAAAAGCATACCATTTTAGGCAGCTTTTTTCAAGGTTAACTTAAATGCTTTGAGAAACGATTTCGGCAATATTTCGACGCTCTTCGTGCAAGACACTTCCCAACTCTGAAAGCGCAACCCACCGATACGCTACAAACTCATTATTATGCGTATCAAGTTTTACTGCTTCATCAGAGCCTTTATGATTAAAATAAACGATACTTTGCATTTGGCCTCGATACTTCAGCGGGTTAAATAATAACGCTCGTCGCGCGTTATTCCATGAATATTTATTGACATTAGTTTGATTTTTTTGATACTCCAAATTTTCTAAACCAGTCTCTTCTACGGCTTCGCGTCTGGCGCCAGTTAAAACATCTTCCCCTGAATCGATACCCCCTTGAGGAAACTGCCAGTAGTTATCGAAGGTCGCGTCCGGCTTACGACCACTACCATATGCATACCCGTTTGGGTTGCGCTGACAAATTAACACTTTTTTTTCAGAATTTGATATAACAATCACGACATTCTCACGGTATGGCATGCTTGAAAAAACTTTGTATCGAATCAGTGCCGTTATTAACCCTACCACCGCACGCCAAATTCGCTTCACACGCTGAGGTTGAGTAACTAAACGATACAGCCACTCCAAACCGATCGCTCGAATGAACCGCGGTGGTTGTAATTTATTACCCACGATATAATCAAAAGTTCCGCCGAGACCAATCGCAAACGTCGCTCCTGTTTTCGGTGACTCATCAATCACCCAGCGTTCTTGTTTTGGCGGACTAAATGCGACGAAAATCATTTCTGCTCCAGAGGCTTTAATATCCTCAATGATTGAAGGGTCTTGCCAATGCTTATTTGAGACACCAACAATTTGAATATTTGAAAAATGCTTCTGTAAAATTTTAGCGGTTTGTTCAGCAATGTCATCTTGCCCACCAAGTAAATACAATTTATACGAACGCTTCGCCGCAAGTTCGGCTAAATCCCAAAATAAATCAGCTCCCACAATCTTTTCAGGAAAGTGCTTATAAATAAATTTCGGTTTTAACAAAATCGCCGCACCACTATAAACCATCTGCCAAAACGCTTGCAAAACTTTAAGATAATAAGATGTTAATGTCAGAGGGATGGAAAGAAATTTCGATGCCCAAATAACCCCGACACCATCAACAATCCGAAAAGTCGCTCTATTGTAGAGAGATAGTGATACAGGATTAACCAAAGCTTCATAGAGAAACTCTGAATACGGCGTAATGACACTGGTGTGTTGCTTGTTAGAAATCCGTGAGTCTATCGACGCTAAAAGCTCTTGCTTGGTCAGACTATGAACCTTGAGACCAGCGACATCAACCGTTGGAATTATTGTTTCAGACATGCATTAAATGAATTTACTTGGCTGTTGTATTGCTGTGTAATCTCTTTGGTAACATTAATCAAACTATTAAGCTTCTCAACGAGATTATTGTATTCTTTTACCTTAGCATTGTATTTTTCGGAGTCAGATTTATTCGTACTCTCTATTTCAGCCTTCAGTACCGCTAACTGCGCCTGCAAAGCCGTAATTTCAGTCTGGTTATTATCAAGGTTCGTTTTTAAAGCCTCATCAATAGATGGACAGGAAGATAAGGGTGTGCCAAAACTTTGCACAGCTAACCACACTTCCCTCCCCTCATATAAACCCTTCCCCACCGCAATCCCAATTTCTTCGTACCGATCATTTAAAATATTTTCACGATGCCCAGGGCTATTCATCCAGGCTTCAACCAAAGCTTGATCATTTTCAAAATTACCCAAAGCTAAATTCTCACCGACAATAACATAAGCATAACCAACTTCGTCAGCTAAATCAGAAGGGCCAACACCACTTGGCGACTCATGTTCAAAATACTGTTGCTTAAACATGTCAGAAAGTTTTAACTGAGCCGCTTGATTTAAAAGCGGATTAAGCTTTAACTTTTGTAAACCATCTTGCTTACGCTGATAATTGGTCCACTCCAGAGTTCCCGTTTGTGTCAAAAAAGCATTTCGCGCATCTATTGCTGAGGGAAGTGGTGGCGGGAGTAAATGAGATTCTTCTAGACGTCCCAAAAGTTGACTTTCCCGGCTTAAATGTAATAAACCATTAACTTCACTGCGAAGAGCCGGACTCGCCATGAAAGCAACAGCGCCCGCCAAAATAATCAATAAAGTAAAGGCTTTTATAAATTTCATACTTAAATAGTATACGATAAAACCAGTTTCCTGTCAGCTTAAAAATCCGCTATAATATGCCTATGGAGCCAATTAAAAAATCTGCGCGGCTTACTCCAACCAAGCCCACAAAAAACCGCTATCTCCATTCTCCAAACCATCTTCTGGCTGACGAACTCAGTGTTCAACTCAACGACCGAAAACATTTTGGATTTTATCTCAAAATAGCGGGTACTTACGATCATAATTTTTTGCGTGGTTTAGTCGGTCAAATTTTAGAAAATAAGAACGCAAAGACTCCCGGTCGCTTGTTCGCCTATCTAATTAAACAACACAACGAGTCACTTAAAAATCCTAAATAACCACGAATGATTTTACCCATTGCCAAACTCCCATCCAAAGTTTTACGAAAAGAAACTGAAGAGATAGTGTTTCCTCTTAAAAAAGATATTAAACGGCTCGTTCTCGACATGCTTGAAACCGTTAAAAAAGCTGACGGTATTGGTCTTGCTGCGCCCCAAGTTAGTAAGTCTTTAAATATGGCGTTAATTTATTTAACCGAGTCAGGGGTTCCTCCATTTATGCTGTTTAATCCACGAATAATCAAAGCTTCGAAACAAACGGTTGAGATTGAAGAAGGCTGTCTCTCAATGCCTGGCGTGTTCGGCTTAGTCGAACGTCCTAAAAAAATTACAGTTGAAGCCGAAGATCTTGAAGGAAAAACCATTACACTAACTGATGATGGTTGGATCGCTCGGGTGATGCAGCATGAAATTGATCATCTTAATCAAACTTTAATTATCGACAAGTTTAAAAACATCACCAAAGGCGAAGAACTGTTAACTAAATACTCAGAAAAAAAATAGATCTCATGAAATTCATCAAAGACATTCTGCTATTCGATATCGAAACTACTGGCCCCAGCTCAGACAAAGATTCAATCATCCAGTTATCAGCAATTTTACTAGACAAAGATAACCTGCTGGAAAAAGACTTCTTCAACTCTTATGTCCGCGTTAGCTTGTTAGACAACACCATCAATCAACACGCCACGATTCTCCAAATTCCTTTTGAGAGCATGAAACACAGTCCTAAGATATACGACGTCATCAAAAACTTTGATGAGAAATTTGGTTCGAAATATCTACTTGCCGCCCACACTTCCCTGCCAATCGCCTTCTTAAAAAACGCTTACAAAAAAGCGGCTGTTCCTTACGAATTTGATATGCATACTGTCGACCTCTGGACTCTCGGCTATATTTACACATTAAGTTTTGGCGTTCGTAAAATGCCCACGTTTAACACCTTTTTAGACCAATTTAAACTTTCGCTGAAAAACCGACACAACGCTTTAGAGCGCAGCCGCTTATCTGCTGAAATCTTCCGAAGGATTATTACTAATGTTTAATAAAGACTTACTTCTCGTTGATATCGAAGCGACAGGGCTCGATCCTCACAAAAACGAAATCATCCAAATCGCTGCGATTCTTCTGGATAAAAAAACTCTTCACGAAAAGAAAAGTTTTGTATCGTACGTCAAACCAGAAAATTGGAAGAATCGAAATCCAGAATCAATGGCCGTGAACAATATTAGCTACGACACGGTCAAAGACTCCCCTACTTTAAAACAGACCCTGGCCACACTTCAAAGAAAATTCAAACTCAAAGAAGTAATTATCGCTAACTATGGTCCAATTCTTGATATTGAATATCTCAAAGCAGCCTACAGAAAACTCAAGAAACCATATCCATTTGAATACCACGTCTTTAATATCTGGCCACTTTGTTATACCTACGCAGCAAAACATAAGCTGTTAAAAAATCGCAGACGCTACACTGGGTTTTCATTAGAAGACTTAATGAAGCATTTTAAAATCAAGGCCGAAAACAGACACGATGCTTTAGTTGACTGTCGAGTAACCGCCGAAGTTTTACGTCAGATTATTAAGAAGCAACACTAAATGAAAGTTGTATTTTTTGGAAGCTCCGACTTTGTAATTCAGGTTTTAGAAAGCTTAAACGAAACTCAAACTGTGTTGGCTGTAATTACAACTCCGGATGCTCCCGTTGGTCGTAAAAAAACCTTAACTGAAACTCCTGTTGCCGAAGCCGCAAAAAAACTTAAACTTCCGGTTTTAAAATTTGAGTCTCTTAAAACCGTTGAAACTCTCACCGAACTCTCAGAACTTCAGGCGGACATTTTTGTGGTTGCATCGTATGGAAAAATTATTCCTCAAACTATATTAAACCTTCCGCAATTCGGTGTAATTAATATTCACCCTTCCCTACTCCCAATTTACCGGGGGCCGACTCCGATTCAAACCGCTTTACGAAATGGCGACACAACAACCGGTGTCAGTATCATTAAAATGGATGCGGAAGTTGATCATGGACCACTCTTGGGACAAACATCGACAAATATCGAACCCAACGAAACTTTCCGCGGGCTTTCACTCAGACTTTTCGGATTAAGCATACCGCTCCTTAATCAAGCACTAAGTGAATGCGAAGCTGGAACAAGCAAACCAACCGAACAAGACCACGTCAACGCCACCTTCACAAAAAGCCTTGCCAAAGAAGATGGTCAAATTGACTGGAGTGAACCAGCAGACAAAATTTTTAATCAATTCAGAGCTTACGATCCCTGGCCTGGATTATGGACCAAATGGGATGGCCAATTCCTTAAAATCCTTGACTGTAAACCCTCCGACATGGCCTCAAAAAGCTCTCCAGGCACTGTAATTGAGCCAAATTCAGTAGTTTGTGGCAATGGCACTACCTTAACGCTAATATCCGTCCAAATCGAGGGAAAACAGCCCACAGACATCCAAAGCTTCATCCGTGGCCACAAGAGCTTCGTCGGTAGCCAACTCCTCTAAAAACATATCAAAAGCCAGTTTGTATTGTTCGAAAACCAGTCGCCGCAGGCTCCAATGGTTTTCTCATCAACACAAACTGGCTTTTTACGAAACCTACTTTAAATACAAGTTCTTGTTACGAACATGCTCTTCGAAATTACGGCTGTAGACAACCTCGCCTGAGGGTTGCTTATGCAAGAAATAATAGTAGTTGGTTTTGATGGGATTAAGCACTGCCTCCAAACTCGAAAGAGACGGATTACTAATTGGTCCTGGGGGTAAGCCCGCATGATCATAAGTATTATAAAGTGACTTAACTTCTAAATCTTCCAAGGAAGGAGCGGCAACTTGTTTACCTGTCGCATAGTTAATTGTAGCGTCACTCTGCAAAGCCTGACCTGCCGCTAAACGATTATAGAAAATACCCGCAACAGTACGACGCTCTATATCCAAACGTTTTCTCGAATCCGCAGTACCCTTAGACACATCACGGCCAGTCTCACGTTCAATAATTGAAGCGAGTGTAACCAACTCATAAACAGTCAGTCCCTTCTTACCATTCACGCTCAAACTCTCGTACCCTGGGATAGTGTAAACTCCGTTGGTATTTGGTGTTAAGTTTCCACGAGCTTGCTTAAAACGAGTTTCAAAAGCTTCAAGCATGCGTTCAATAACCTCTTCAGCTGTACTTGAAGGTGCAAACAAATAAGTGTCGGGAAACAAAAAGCCTTCTAACGAACTTTTAATTGGTTTACTTGATAATATTGAATAAGCTGAGATATCGAAACTTTTTGCCGCTTTCTCAAAATCAGCTTTAGGGATTCCTAACTGACGTTCAACTGAGACAGCCACTTCGGACACTGTCAGCCCTTCAATGATTGTGACCCGAGTATCAGGAACTTGCTGGACAGCTTTCGGCGCTCTCTGCTGTCTTTGATAAAGGTACAATCCCCCAGCGGTGACCAACATGGTCCCCACAAACAAAGTTACAATAACTAAAAAAAGACGTTTATGCATGGAGCTATTATAACATACTCCGCCATACGTCTTTATCCTAAGCCTATCCTCTATCCAGCGACAATTTTTAGATGAACCTGGCGCTTTCGCCCACCATCCAACTCAACAAAAAAGATACTTTGCTTTTCGCCAAGTAAAACTTGACCACCATCAATAATAAAACTTTCTGATGAACCTAACAAAAAAGATTTAACGTGAGCATGACCATTAGAACGCTCATCCAAAGCCTTGGTTGCTCTCAACTCAAAGAGGTCATGACTATAACTAATATTCACGGGTATCATTCGAAATAAAGCTTTCATGATATCCTGAAACAACAATGGCTCATTGTGATTGACTCGAATAGCACCAGTAGTGTGCTGGCTGAACACAATCATTATGCCACTTTGCACACCAGAATCACGAACAGCGTTGCGAACAGGCTGGGTTATATCAACTAATTCAAATTGCTTTTTGGTTTCTAACTCAAAGGTAGTATATTTTGTTTCCATACGTTTTGTATTTGCTCATAGTATAGCATTTCATATGGGCTTTTGTAAAAATTAGTAGTCCCGATAAACAAAAACAGCCCTAGATAGGGCTGTTTTTATATTCTGCTTAGAGGATTGCGTCCTTAGCTGCTTTAGCTAAGCGGAACTTTACAACAGTCTTTGCTGGAATGGAAATGGATTCACCGGTGGCAGGATTGCGACCCATACGAGCTGGGCGATTCTTCTTCTGGAGCTTACCGAGTCCTGGAAGAGTGAATTCACCAGTCTTCTTTGTTTCTTGATATGCCATGTTCACGAGAACATCAAGCATTTCTGCTGCTTCTTTGCGAGTCTTACCTAGTTTTTCTGCAAGACCCAACAAGAGTTCTGACTTAGTCATTGTCTTTTTTCCTTATGCTTGCCAATCTCTATGATGACAAGGGAATTAAATTGTTTGCAACCTAGACTTACCATGGATAGTGATCAATCTAGGCCGTGCTTAATCTGCAATCATTATATACAGCAAACCCCTTATAAATCAAGGATTTTTTGACACTTGTCAACAGTTTACCCTTATTTTATTTGATGATTCTCAGCCTCTCCCCTATTTCCCTCATATCTATGAGCTATTTAAACATTGACTTTCTCAACTCACAGTTACTTGATGAATCTGTTTTGGTGTTGTACTAAAACCAGTCGCTGTCGCTCCGATGGTTTTCTTAACAACACCAAAACAGATTCACTTAAAAACAAAAACCACCCGCAAGGGTGGTTTTGAAAATATATAGTTTAACGCTTTTCCCGCTGAAGAGTGTATTTAGCTTGTCCACAATCATGACAGTTTCTCATTTTCTTGTAAAAGTTCTACTTAAAAAGAAGAACAATAAAAAACGGCTGTCATTTTAAACACTCAGTTTATATTTTAACGTTCGACAAAAACTTTATAACCCTTCATCCAAATTTGCTTGTTCTGCTAATTCTTTCACTACTGTTGAGACAGCACCATCTGATAATATTTCAGTCTTTAAACCCTTTAAATCATCTACATCTAGTCTTTCTATAACTTCCGACATGTCTTCTAAAGATGGTTCTGTATGTTCTGTTCCATAATGCACAATACGATCTTTAAACAATACAGTTTTCTTAACTTCTATAAAACACCAAATATTTTTTGATTCTGCTTTTTGTGCCCTTACAGTACCCTTATGAGCATTATCGCTCATGCTTTTAAATCTAGCTGATATTTCTAAATTAGGCATAACTGCGAAATAAAAAACATCCAAGGTAGCTCCTAGATATACTAAATCTTTACCTTTGTAATTTATTACATCTCCAAAGGTCATTTAGTTTAAATATTTAATAAGATCTAGCTCTTCTTCAGAAAATTGAGAGTCTGAATCCTGCGCTGCAAGTGTGTAAGGAATGACATCATACATTTTAGATTTTGCCCAAGGTGCCTCTTCATGAGACGCACTTTCTATTTCTTTCATAGTACTATTCCCGTATCGCTTACAAACTTTTTCCAATATCTCAATTTCATTTGGAGAAAACAGCTTTCTATCGTCTTCTGTTAGTTTTCTTGTAGGCTTAACTTGATACATTAGTCCAATTGGTCTCTCGAAATATATTGTATCCTGCAATTCGGAAGTTTCTATATTTTCAGCTGCATCATCTATTAAATTTTTTATTGTGCTTGGAATAGGTCCGTGATCTAGTTTAATATAAGTATCCCCTGTTACTGGTGTCCCAAAGTTTTTTAGGTGCATAAAATCGAGGAAGTAAAATAGCTTCATTAGCTTTACTTTCCCTAAGAATCTAGCATTAGTATTTTCTGCAAAATACAGTAATATTGCTTTAAGTTTTGGGATTGATATACTCATAGTGACAAAAAATACGCATCAAAAAGATAATGCGTTGTAATTATTATTTTGTGTTAATTTTTGCATCTCTATTTTAAGCTTTTATTTTTATTTAATTATTTAGCTTTTCGAAAAGCTAAATAATTAAAACTCCTACATTTATTATAGAGTTTGTCAAGTAGGCTGTCAAGTGCCTAAATTTGTTGGGAATCTAACCTTTTAACAACATTACGATCCTACTCGGAATTACTAAGAGAACCAAAAATCCTACACTCCCAAAAGGGAATGTAGGATTGTGGAAGGCTCGATTAGGGCCTCTAACGCTTCGCCCATTGTGGAGCACGACGAGCGCCGCGCAAACCTGGCTTCTTACGTTCTTTCTTACGGTCATCACGAGTAAGCATTCCGTTCTTCTTTAAGATAGAACGAAGATCATCACCCATAGAACCCAAGGCTTGAGCGATGCCATGTTGTAATGCCTGAGCTTGAGCCACAATACCACCACCATTAATAGTAGCGTTAAAGTGAAAATCGTTACCAAGACCAGTGAGCTGGAAAGGTTTTAAAATAGTATCGCGATAAATTTGATGTGAAAAGTAAACTTCAAGTGGTTTACGGTTAACGTTGATTTCACCAGCACCACCGAATACACGAACATTAGCAATAGCGGTCTTACGACGACCTGTAGCAAAAACATACTTTCCTTTAACCAAAGTTGGTTTTTCGAAAGATGGTGCAACTGTCGCTTCGGTAACAGCCATGGCGTCCAAGACGACTTCTTCAGTCTTTTTTGGAGCGTGAGCAGTAGCTTTAGCAACAGGGGCTTTCGCAGTCTTAGCAGCCACTTTTTTTACAGGAGCTTTTACGGCCTTCTTGGCAGCTGGTTTAGTTGTAGTAGTCTTCTTTTCCATAAAATTATTTACCAATTGCGTA
>JADZEH010000031.1 GCA_020850635.1 Candidatus Doudnabacteria bacterium
CCAAGGAACAGAAGACCTTCCCCAAGACGCTACTGCAGAATTCTCATGACCCCCCTAGGCCCAGCAGGGCCAAGGAAACCCCGTACGCAGCCCCAGAGGGGCGAGTGCGGGGAGGAGGTCATTTTATTTAAACCCGACTAGGATAGTTATCTCCCCTTTGATGGATGGACGTTGCTTGAAAACTTCTAGAACTTCCACTGCAGTACCACGAACGTACTCTTCGTGTAGTTTAGTGAGTTCTCTTGCCACAACTACTGAGCATTCTGGTTCTTTTTCGGCAATCCAGTTTAAACTTTTTAAAATTCGTTGAGGTGATTCGTAAGCGATTAATGTCGCATCAATTTGTTTAGCTTCAGCAACCGTAGCGAGAACTTTAACTTCGCTTTTTGGAAAGAAACCGATAAATATAAATTTATCAGTCGGAAGACCGCTTGCAGAAAGCGCGGTGACAGCAGCGTTTGCCCCAGGTAAAGCAGTTATGGGAACGTTTGCGGCAACACAAGCGCGGACTAATCTAAACCCAGGATCTGAAATCCCAGGAGTCCCAGCATCTGTGACTAAGCATCCGACTTCATTTTCCAAACGAGCGACAATTTTGTCTAGCATCTTCAACTCATTATGTTCTGCAAATTGAACAACTGGCTTGTCTGTTCCAACATGTTTCAAAAGTCGTTTCGTGTAGCTAGGGTTTTCGGCGATAATGAAATCGGCTTGGATGAGATTGTCTCTGGCGCGATCGGTGATATCACCTAAGTTGCCGATTGGTGTTGGTGTAATGTAAAGCATTCGTTTAATTTAGTTGTTCCAGTCTTCCCAACCCCCGCGGTACACACTAACGTTAGTAAAGTTTTTGTCTTCGAGCATCTTTGCTGCTTTCTGTGCACGAATTCCCGTGTTGCAGTAAAGTATGATCGGGGTTTGTGGCTTAACCCCAGCCATCCGCTCTATAATGCTGTGCCAGGGAGCGAGAATAGCTTGCGGGATATGGCCTTGTTCGTATTCATCTTCTTCTCGAACATCAAACACAAAATTTTGTGGATCTTTTTGAAGTTCAAGTAGTTCTTGTTTTGTAATTATAGTCATCGGTCACTCAATTCTAAACCAAATATTTCTTCTATAAGATCGTACTCGGCTTTAAGCTTTTCTCGGGGGGTTTCGAGAAGTTCTTTAGCTTCGCCTTCGGCGTTGAACCACGCTTCGTAAGTCCGTTTAAGCTCGTTGTCGATTTCTTGGAGCCGAGTATAGGCGTCGTCTTCGGTTTGAGGGCCATTCTCTAACCACTCATCATAGCCGATACCAAGGAGGAGCTCATATTTATCAGCAAATAGTTCTTGGATGTCTTCTTGATCTTTCATATGTAGTGTCCTTTGTCTCTGTATTGTAGGAATTTAGGGGTGTTTTGACAACCTAGAAAAAAAGTGCGGCGTTCCCTCGGGAGGAGAGAAAGCCGCGATGGTCAGTCACCGGCTGACGCAGACTGGGTTGCGTTGGTCGGTAGATCCGTAGGGATTGAGATCCCGAAGATTGCGTTCGGCGACAGTTGTCGCCATAGATAGTGATTGCGGTTGCCGTAGCGGAACTCGTAGTTCAGGCTACCGTCTTCGTTTTCCGTGACGAACACGTCGATTGAGTCTCCGGCAGATTCCGGAGTGTTGGTCAGCTCTCGAGAGAGCTTTCCCGGGATAGCGACGTGTTTCGTATTGTTTTCGTACTTCATCACCAAGCGCATGGTTGCTTGCCTTGCTCCTGTGATAAGTAATTCAATGAAGAATGTGATCGTGGGATCGACGTTAATAGTGACGCCGGTCCAGTCGATGAGGCGAAAAGAGCTTCGTACACGATGCTCTCCAAACTTGAATGCCATGAGAGCCTCCCTTGGTCTCTGAACATCTTGTTTCTCAACGTCTATTAAAGTCTATCAGGGAAAAATGATCCTCACAAATTTTTTAACTTTTCTTTATCAAAAAATCCCCTTGAGGGGGATTTATTAGTTAGGTATAAAATTATTTTCTGGTGGGCGTGCCTGGACTCGAACCAGGGACCACCAAGGTATAAGCTTGGCGCTCTAACCAACTGAGCTACACGCCCGTGTAAGATTCACTCTATTATACCTTGGGCATTGTGATTGATCAATATAACGTAAAGCTCCCTTCTCTAGAAAGGGAGCTTTGGGGTTACTCGGAACTGTATATATCATACCATACCAATTGGATGGTCAAATGTGTATTTGTGGATAATTCACTACTTATACGACGGTAGCACTGGCAACTTTGTCATCACCATCAAGTTTCATCACACGAACCCCTTGAGTAGCGCGACCAAGTGTGGAAACTGACTTCAATGGTAAGCGAATTGTTTGTCCTTGTTGTGAAATCACAACCAAATCTTTGTCTTCACCGTTGGCTAAAATGTACATCGCAACAATTTTTCCGGTCTTTTCGGTAATCTTCACAGTCTTGATACCGCTACCGCTTCGTTTTTGCACTTTGTAATCAGCGAGTGGTGTCTTTTTACCCAAGCCATGCTCAGTGATGACTAAAACCTCGAGAGTTTTAACGTCCATACCTTTGTGAATGATGTCCATGGAGATAACCAGGTCATCTTTCTTGAGACGAATACCAGTAACGCCAGCGGCAGTGCGACCCATCGCTCTAACATCATTTTCATTAAAGCGGATAGCTTGGCCATTTTCAGTTGAGAGCATAATTTCGTCAGTACCAGCAGAGAAACGAACCCACTTCAGCTCATCATCTTCCTTGAGACCGATGGCGATCATACCAGATTTGCGAACCTTAGTGAACTCGTCGAGCGAGACCTTTTTCACTAAACCTTTTTTCGTAGCCATAACTAGGAAAGTGGCTTCACTTTTCTTTGGTAGAGCTAATACTGCTGTAGCCATTTCACCATTTCCTAGCTGGAGGAAGTTAACCAGCGCTTGGCCTTTACTGGTACGGCTGCCTTCAGGGAGTTCGTAGGCTTTAGTGACGAATACGCGTCCTTTGTTGGTAAAGAACATGACGTCATCGTGAGTGCTGGCGGAGATTAAATGCTCAACCACATCTTCTTCTTTAAGTGATTGGCCAATCACACCCTTACCACCACGGCTTTGCTGTTTGTAGGTATCGGGCGCGAGGCGTTTTATGTAGCCAGATTTGGTGATAGTTACAATAACGTTGCCTTCTGGAATTAAATCTTCTGCAGCAAATGTGCCAACTGGGCTAGCGACAATTTGGGTGCGGCGTTCATCACCGTATTTGTCTTTGAGTTCTAGAACTTCAGTTTTGATAATTCCAAGAATTTTCTTTGGAGATTTAATCAGGTCTTCAAGTCCAGCGATAAGTTTACGTTTTTCTTCGAGTTCATCTTCAATTTTCTTGCGTTCCAAGCCGGCTAAGGTTTGCAAGCGCATTTCCAAAATGGCTTGAGTTTGGAGTTCGGAGAGTTTAAACTTTTTAACTAAGTTGGTAAACGCTTCTTCTTTGGTTGGGCTTTTTTTGATGGTTTGAATAACTTCATCAATGTGGTCTAAAGCTTTTTTCAAACCCTCTAAGATGTGAGCACGCTCTAAAGCTTTCTTCAGTTCAAATTCAGCACGTCGTTTAACAACAACCTGACGGTGTTCAATGTATTTTTCAAGAAAAGTTTTGAGGTTAAGAACGTGCGGCTCAATTCCATCCACCAACGCCAACATGTTCATGTGGAATTTCTCTTGGAGTTGGGTGTAGGAAAAGAGTTGGTTGAGAATTTTGTTCGCGAGTGCTTCTTTTTTCAAATCGATGACAATACGAACACCATCTTTATCACTTTCATCACGAACGTCTTTGATGCCTTCGAGTTTTTTGTCTCGAACAAGTTCGGCAATGCGTTCTAAGAGCGTGGCTTTGTTAACACGATATGGAATTTCTGTAATTAAAATTTGATAGTTACCAGTGCGACCCTCAACAATTTCGGTTTTACCGCGCATAACAATGCCACCCTTGCCAGTAGCGTAAGCAGCTTTGATCGCGGCAGTGTCATAAATAATTCCACCAGTTGGGAAGTCGGGACCTTTAATGACTTGAGTTAAATCTTCGCTAGTGGCTTCCGGGTCATCAATGATCATGGTAATGGCATCGACGATTTCACTGAGGTTGTGAGGTGGAATATCTGTGGCCATACCAACAGCAATACCCAGACTACCAATTAACAGAGCATTTGGGAGTTTGGCTGGTAGGACTTTTGGTTCTTTACGAGTAGAGTCGTAGTTGTCTCCCCAATCAACTGTTTCTTTGTCCAAGTCGAAAAGAAGTTCTTCAGCTACAGCGCTCATACGGGCTTCGGTGTAACGCATAGCAGCAGCCCCGTCACCGTCCATAGAACCGAAGTTTCCCTGACCATCAATTAACGGATATCGCATAGCAAACTCTTGAGCCATGTGAACCATAGACTGGTACACGGCTTGGTCGCCATGAGGGTGATATTTACCAAGAACTTCACCAACCACAAGCGCGGACTTACGATGCTTCACGTTATGACGCAAGCCAAGTTCGTGCATGGCGTACAAAATACGTCGATGTACTGGTTTTAGTCCATCACGAACATCTGGTAAAGCACGCTGAACAATAACACTCATGGCGTAGTCGAGATACGACTCTTGCATCTCAGTCTCAATGTCGCGCTGCTTGATCATTCCTATGTTGTTGTCTATTTCTGCTGATGAATCTTTTGGCATTCTCGTGAAAGTTAGTTATTGGGATTGATAGTTTTGAAGTTACTTGAAGCGTCGTCAACTCCTTGCTTGAGACTTTTGAATAAGCGGAGGTCTTTTTCAGCGTTGTTATCTAGTCCACCAACAATCGCCCATATGACTAGCAACAGAAAAGCGACTACGCCGCACACGATCCAGATAATTTTTATTTTTTCGTGAGCAGGTTTTTTGCGCACGTTTTCTATCCAACTCATGATTTTATCTTAAAGGTTCTAAAGTAATTACTCTCACGTCTTCGGTTGCTAAATCTTTTTTCTTGATAATCAATTTTTCCATCGGTTCAGACTTACCACCCATTTCTTTGATGAACTTGTCGATTGGATTGGAGTCTAACGATAGTCCAGGGATTTTGTAGTGAGAAGGGATAACTATTTTTGGTTCAACTTGGTTAACAATTTTGCTGGCAGTAGTGGCGTCGAGGACATCTTCACCACCCACTGGCAAAATTAGAATATCAATTTCACCAAGAGCTTCAAGTTCGTCTTCACTCATGCTGAACTCTTTGATGTGAGTGAGGTTGAGGGTTTTAACGTCTTCGGTTTCGATGAGGAACACGGTTACGTAGCGACCGTCGCTTTGTTTTAAAGGAATCCCAGTGACGGTGACGCCTTTATAGTCGTATTCTCCTGGGTCGTTCATGATGAACGGTTCGCCAGATAAGCCACTAGTAGCGGAGTATAAAGGGTTGTTCTTTTCAGCGAGGATGATGATGTCGGCGTTGCCTCGGGGTGGGGTTAAGCCAGATTTTTTATCAAAAGGATCGGTGACGACCGTAGTTTCTTTGCCAATAAATTTGAAGCTAGAAAGGCCGAAATAATGGATTTGCATGGGGCTCAATATTCAATAATTACTATGTAATTATAAAGGTTTTTTGGTGTTTGGGCAATCAAATAAATATAAAAAAAGAGCCAGCCGCGGAAGGGTTCCGCGGGGCTCTGAGGGTCTTCACCTCCCTGTATCGACCATTTCCCACCAATAGACAAACCGCAGTTCCCAGAGGTCAGGACGCGAAGCGTTCATGAGTTCAATGAGTGCGTCGAGGTGGCAGATTAGGTTTTCATTCAAGGGAGGGCCAAGATGCTGTATCTTGATCATCTCTGTGAAAGACAGCCATGTTTTCCCTTTGATTGTACCAGGGTATTCGCTGTCACGAATCATCGATAGGATCTCTGGGCAAGAATCTTCGGGTACGCCCCTGTCTCTGTATTCCTTGCAGGATTCTGCCTGTGGGTCCAGGTCCCTGACTAGTGTCAGGAGTAGCTTGCTCTGCGGTAAGTCGTAGAAACAAGCCACGCATTCCCAGCGTTGCTGCTGGCCAAATTCCATACGTCTTTCAATGATCCCTCTTTCTGCGTATGTCGCCATTGTGAAGTCCTCCTTTTGGCTTATTAATATCACACATTTAAATTCTCTTGTAAACCCTTGTCAAAGCCTTTAAAATGACCTATAATACGGTTACTTATTTGGCGCACAGTGCTTACATATATAAAATCATTAATCCCCCAGATAAGTCGTTAGCAAGCACTGTTTTAAGCATTAATAATCTACATATCGTACTCTGATTGCTACAACGCCGAGTCGTTGTTTTATTTTTGTTTATAACTTCCTCGTACGTTGCTTTTAGTCGGGCAGAGCCCGACAGTAAAGCAACTTTAGCTAATTTCTTTGTCAAAATGCTCCGCACTGCCTCGACGTAGCTTAATCTACGCCTTCGTCAGTTGCTCACATTTTTCCTCGAACTTAGCCAAACGAGAAAGTTATATTTTCCTAGAGTCGTATGTACTCCCTAATGCACGAAAGTTTTATTATATGTCAGAAGAACAAGTAGCTACTCCTTCTACAGATGTCACCAATGCTCAGACTATGTCTGATTTGCTTAGTGGCGGTGCGGAAATCAAAGTAGCAAAACCAGGCGACATGGTTGAAGGTACTCTGTTGTCAGTTGGTAAGAACGAAGTTTATATCGACCTTCATGGTTATGGTGTTGGTGTAGTTCGTGGTCGTGAGCTTTATGATGACCAAGCAACTCTAGCTTCCTTAAAAGTTGGCGATACTATCACTGCATCTGTTGTTGATACAGAAAACAAAGATGGTAACGTTGAGTTGTCTCTTCGTCAGGCTGGTCAAGAACGTGTTTGGCAGACCCTTAAAACCTACATGGACGACAAAGAAGTTGTCAGCACCAAGATCTTGGCTGCTAACAAAGGTGGTCTTATGGTTGAGATCAACAACGTTCTTGGTTTCTTGCCAGTATCTCAGTTATCTCTCGAACATTATCCTCGTGTTGAAGAAGGTGACAAGAACAAAATTCTTTCTCTTCTTAACGGTTATGTTGGACAAATGTTTGCGGTTCAAGTTATCACTGCAGATAGCAACGAAGAAAAACTTATCGTCTCTGAAAAAGCTGTATTTGAAAAAGAGATGGAAGGACGTCTCAGCAAGCTTAAGATCGGTGATGTCATTAAAGGAACCGTTACTGGTGTTGTAGACTTCGGTGTGTTCGTAAAGTTTGGTGATCTCGAAGGTTTGGTTCACATTTCTGAATTAGCTTGGCAGAGAATTGATAATCCAAAAGATATCGTTAAAGTTGGCCAAGAAGTTGAAGCGAAAGTTATTGCTATTGATAAGGGTCGTGTATCCTTGTCTATAAAGCAGTTGCAAGCTGATCCATGGCAAGACTCTGTAAAGAAATATCAGATTGGTCAGGTAGTTAAAGGAACTATCACCAAGGTTATGCCATTCGGTGTTTTTGTTGAATTAGACAAAGATATCCAAGGGTTAGCTCACTTACTTGAGTTATCTCATGACGCTGTAAAGAACCCTGATGAACTCGTCAAAGTTGGTGAAGAGAAGGAATTCAAAATTATCTCTATCGAACCAGGCGAACATCGTTTAGGCTTATCTTTAAAGCAGTTAACCGAAGCTCCTAAGAAAGCTGAAGCCGCAGAAGCTCCAGCCGAAGAAGCTGCTCTTGAAGCCCCGGCTTCTGAAGAAGCAGCTGCCGTTGAAGAGCCAAAACCAGAAGAACCCGCAGCGTAATCTACATACAAAAAAACTCCCCGAGCCGGGGAGTTTTTTTGTATTTAAAATAATTAAGATTTTTCTACTTCTTTTTCGGGCTTTCGTTTAATGATAGCCCAATATTTAGCATGCTGAGGCCACTCCTCACTTTGTATGGGAAATTTATTGATCCCGTTAATCACACCTTCTAAAATTTCTTCTCCTTTTTTTCTAGCTTCTATAATATTAATAGATTGTTCTGCAGAAATTAATCCCGCTCTTTGATAAATAGACAGATCTCTTGCGAGAGAATCTTCTTGCTCTGAATACTCAAGCAAGGCGTCTTGGGTTTTCTGTGGCAATTTTTGTAATTTAGCTACCGATTCTATCCTGTTTCTTATAGAGAATCTAATGTCACTATCTGCTCCATCACTTTTAGCTGCTATTTCTTCGGCAAACTTTGCTTCCTGGTCATTAATGCTTTTCCAGTTAGCTGGGGCAACTAGATAATTTAATATTGAAGGGTTTAGATAGACATTTTGATTCATATCTGCTGGGTCAAGGACTGGCCCCACTGAGTTAATAGTAAAACGACTAAAGTATCTGATTGTAGGATTATATACGATCTTGTTTATATCGTACTTACCACCAGTGAACACATCATAATCATATAAATAATCAAAGGTAATACCAGCCTCTTTTAATTTAATAAGTCTGTTCTCATGAGCCAACTTTTCTTCTTTACAGGCTTTTTGAAAATCTGTGGCCGACACATAATTTTCTACTACAGCTACTGCAGCAATTTCCCCACCCCCTGCAACAATTGCATTAGCAGCTTCGTAAGCCATTCTTTTGATCCAACCTTCTCCATTTACTAAGGTGTCTTTGATTTCTTGGATCTTTAGTGCTTCGTCTTGAGCGTCTTCAAAACTAAGCGCAGTTTTTCTAACAAATCCTCCACCCTCTTGTTTTGAAAGTATTTTATGCTTCTCTGGATCAAATTCGCGTTTTTCCATTTCTTTAATAGTTGTAAATATTACTTCCTTTTATAATAGTATTATACTATGCACTTTCTTGTATGCACATATTACCTAACTGGCACCTTCGCATATAGCTTTTTCCTTTGTTGAATAATCTTATTCTCATCAATTTATTTTCCGCGAAAACTTACCAGCATAATTTTTTATATCTTAATATTGCTAATATAATCATATCCTCAACCTTGAGAATGTCAAATTTAAAAACCGATCATGCCGATCGGTTTTTAAATGGTGCCCGGAGCGGGAGTCGAACCCACAATCCTTTCGGCACAGCATTTTAAGTGCTGCGTGTATACCAGTTCCACCATCCGGGCTCTCTAATATCTCCTCACTTTACCACGTCTTCTGTAAGTTGGCGTTAAGCTGTGGCAATTTGGACACAATATTCTTAAATTCTCTAGGCGGTTATCTAAATGATTTCCATTGATATGATCTAACTCTAATGGGATTCTACCATCATTCGAAATTTCTCTCCATCCGCAATTTTCACATTCTTGAAACTTAAGACTGGCTCGAAAGAGTCTCAGCTTTAATTTATAGCTTTGAACCCTTGACCCTATTATTAACAAATCTTCTAATTTTTTCTTAGGATCAATATGATATTTTAAACCTTTGTTCCAGGCTTTACCAGTAAGATGTTTGGTAGAAAGATTTAACTCCGCTATGTAATTATAAACTTGCCTATAATTACCTCCAGTTGGCCTCAATCCTAATTTTGCAATAATTTGTCTAATACTTGAGCTGGTTTTAACAGCGAGTATTAATTGATCATTTGACCATGTTCGTTTTCTCATACAATATTTTATACTATACGAGATGAAGATTTGTTAAAGAACTTCTGGAGGTGCAGAGGGGATTCGAACCCCTGCATGGCGGTTTTGCAGACCGCAGCGTTACCACTTCGCCACTGCACCATTTATAAAACTTGTACTAGTATACTTCATTATACCCCTTCAATCAAGGTGTTGGGAAACTAAAACCCCCTCTCGCGAGGGGGTTTTATTGTTTTATATTATTTTAAGTTTGCTAGTTCAAGTTCTGCGGTTGCGATGTTAGCGGTATTTGAACCGTTGATCATGGCAAGATGTTTTGCAGTTGCTTGAGTTTGTGAGTCGGCAGTAAGAGTCAATAATTCGTTACTGACTTTCTCACAACCATATACCCATCTTGCACTACCTGGATAGACGTAAACGCCTTTCATGGTCGCACAAGTTTTGTAGCGTTCTTTGTAGATTGGTTTTTCAAGAAGAGCAGTCATATCCTTAAACCAGTCTAGCTTGGTAGCATAACGTCTCCAAGATGGATGTTTAGGATGAACACCAATACCACTACAGTTGTTATCAGCACAACGGACACCCATATTGCTTTCTACTTCAGAGATAGCAAGGCCACGTTGCCACTGTGGTAATTCGATAATCTCTTTTGAATAAACATACAAAGGAGATTTGTTCTTGATAAGGTAAGCTTCTAAGTTTGAAGCAAGAATTTCTTTGTATATAGTATCCTTAACACTTTCCTGAGAAATCAGTTCGGCGTAAGTCAACTGCTGTTGCTGAGTTTTGGCAACTAGTTCTGCGTTTTTGTTTGGGCTGATTTTAAAATTCAATCCGGTTTGCCCAGAGACTGTGCTATCGGCAGAAGCGATCTCAGGCATTACAAGCCCAAAGATTGCTGGTAAGAAAATTGCGGTAAAAGCAGCTTTCTTGATGGCAGCCTCTAAGGTAAAAGTAGATTTCACTTTATGAAAATTAACCCCTTTCTTAGAATAATGGATACATCAGATTCCGTAAGGATTTGGCCCTCAGCTTTCGCCTTAGATCCTTTTGGAATAGCGTAGTTATGACCGTAAAGTTAACTATTTGACCCCGCTTTCTTATTTGGGTTTCAAATAAAAAAGAGTGCCAACTAGCACCTTACAAAGGACATAATAGCAGTTTTAGGGGTATTAATCAAGGGTTTTTTGCTTGTTTAAGGCTTGTTTAAGCCAAGTTTCGTTTTATTAGGCTTGCTTTTGGCCGTTTTGGGCACCGTATAATGGCTTATTTATAAGGGTTTTATGACATATTTCACCAAAACAAAAGACCGTCATATACAATGACAGTCTTTTGTTGGAGCGGCTAAGGGGAATCGAACCCCTATCCCTTCCTTGGCAAGGAAGAGTTCTACCATTGAACCATAGCCGCCTGGTGCCGCGAGTCAGAATCGAACTGACGACACGACGCTCTTCAGGCGTCTGCTCTACCACTGAGCTACCGCGGCGTGATGGATACTCTTAGTATACACGTAACTTTTTCTGGTGGGCGATAAAGGATTCGAACCTTTGGCCTTCTCGGTGTAAACGAGACGCTCTAACCAACTGAGCTAATCGCCCTGGTGCCCGAGAGAGGACTCGAACCTCCACGGGATTGCTCCCACAGCCACCTCAAGGCTGCGTGTATACCAATTCCACCACCCGGGCAAGGCTGAAATATTTTGAAGTTCCCCAATAGTATAGTATAAATGGCTGAAAAAATCCAGTCCTTAGACTACCTGCCACACGCCTAGTTCATCTTTAGTAAGCTTGCCCATTACCGAGAATCCAGAAGCGAGGGCGTGTCCCCCACCTCCAAAGATTTTGGCGATCTTGTTAACGTTTACTCCTTTGTAAAGCTCGCTACGCAAGCTACCTTTGATAACCTCACCATCTTGTTTTAAGAACAAAGCGACTTTGGCTTCAGGTACTTTGTTTAATGTTTCGACTAGTCCTTCGAAAGCGCTTTGGGGAATATTGCCGAGGTCTATCATATCTTGTTCAGTGATCACCGAATAAATAACTTTGTTATTCTCATCAAAATAAGTATTCTCTAAAGCTCGTCCCCAAGCGCGGAGTGCGCTAAGGTCTTTGCCTTGAAATGTGTTTTTTGCGACTGTATGGACCAGTGCTCCTTTGCTCATCAGTTCGCTGGCAGCACGAAGCGTGGAGCTTTCAGTATTGCTGTGCATGAATGAGCCAGTGTCAGTAAAGATTCCAGTAAGCATACAGGTGGCCATCGTTGGACTAATCTCTTGTTCAGTGTATTTAAAGAAATCAAAGGCTAGTTCAGCGACAGAGGACTTTGCCGGGTCAACAATATTTACTGTTCCATACATTGCATTATCTCGATGATGATCGATGTTCAATTTCGCAACTTCAAGATTGATAATCTTCTCGTTACCAATGCGTTGTAAGTTAGAACAACCAGAAATAATCAGTAAATCAAAATCAGTGGAGTCGATATCTTCAATCACAGTTTCGCTTCCCGGTAAAAATTGGAGTTGTTTTGGAACACCACCAACAATCGCAACTGTAACCGACTTCCCTTCTCGAACTAAATGGTCACGAAAAGCTAAGGCGGTTCCAAGATCGTCGCCGTCAGTGCGCTCATGCGTAGTAATGAGTATCTTTTGAGATTGGTTTATTAAAATTTTTGCAGATTCAAATGAACTTAACATTTATTTTTCGTCTTCTTCGTGAATTTTCTTGATTAGCTCATCAACGTGTTGGGCATGGCGTGGGCCTGTATCTAAATAGAACTGAATTCGCGGAAACATTTTTTTATCAAGCGTGCTGTTGAGTGCCCCTTGGATATCATAAATATTGTCATTGAGGATTCGTAGAATAGAGTCATCGTCACCACCAACAATTGAAACCCAAACTTTCGCCCACTTTAAATCGCCGCTAGTTTCGACTTTGCTAATCGTGACTAGTCCGGGTTCGTTTTCGACGAATTCACGAATTGCTTCGGCAACGACCTGTTGGATAATTGCGTTCATCTTCGCGACGCGGTTTGTGGATTGAGGTTTGATCATAGACTTTGAGAAATTTGTATGTAGAAGAAGTAGTATAGCCAATTTTGGCCAAGTTTTCAAGTATTGTTTGGAAATGAAATAGAGCGCCAGTTCCCGAGGTGGGTTCCGGCGCTCTGCGTTGGTGGTGCTGTTGCACCTTGATGTCAGCCGGCGGCGCTGTTCGCGTCGTCCTGCTGATTCGTGTTGTCCCCCGTCGTGTTGTTGTCGTCGGCCGCATTGGCCTGCTGTGTGTTGTCGCTCGCATCGGCCGTTGCCTCGGTCGTTACTTTGATGTCCGATGCCATCGTCAGTTCCGCCTTCACGTACTTGCAGCACGCGTCGTTACAGCAGTGAGCCGGTTCGAGGGGTGAGTTGCGGGAGCGCTCGACGTGTTCGCATCTGTCCACGCGCTCGATGATCTTCGCGATGTCCTCCGCTGTGAAGCGGACTTCAGATCCGACCGAGCTGATGATCTGTCCGAGCAGGCGATCGAGGCGCGTCTCGTAGCGAGAAGCCTTGAGGTAGGAGTTCGTCGTTTCGAACAGCCGCTTTTCGAGATTGTCGGCGCGCGACTCGGCCGCCTTGAGCTGGCTGCGGAGCCCGCTCGCCGTCATGTTCCCTTCGACGATCTTTTCGAGAAGGTAGCGTCGATGATCTTCCACGGCAGTTTTGACCGAGGTTCCAGCGGTCTTGGCCGCTTTGGCCTTTTCGACCAGAAGGGCCTGGTCGCTGGCCAGGAGAGTGTCGATGACTCCCTCCATGTTCGTCTTCGTCTCGGCGATGACGTCGCTCATGCTTGGGAAGGGCTCGAACCCTGTGCCGAAATCGGAGAAATCGTCCATGCCGTCGACTCTGATTTCCTGGAACTCGTAGCCGTACATTCGGAGAGAGTCGAGAAGGCTTTCCAGCTCAGTTGCGACCGTTGAAGGGTTTCGTCTCTTGCTCATAACTCCTCACAGTAGTGAGTGGTATTCCTTGTAATTTGCTCGCTAGGCTTAGACCTCAGATTTGTATCTGTTTTCTAAGTCAGACAAGGGAGTCACAAGAATTTGATATTGTATATAATTTAAGTGCCCTTGTCAACCCAGTAAGGTACAATAAAACCCCTTTGTACAGGGGTTTTAAGAATTATCTAACAAGTTAATATGTTATAAAGTTTTTTGCTTGAGGTTTTCTTCGAAACTTTCCAAAGTATCCCCTACTACCAACTTTACATTGGTTTTGATTTTCATCCCAAACTCTTGACCGTTAGTTACTTCCTTAGCGGCGACTTTGTTGTGCTGCAAATCTACGATTTCACCACGACCAACTTCTTCTTCGCCTCGCCAAATAGCGATTGGTTTGTTCTTGCGTAACTCTCCCTCGTTAACATTTCCGCCGATAATCATCTCACCCTTTTCAGTGCGGAAGACTTGCAAGATTTTTCCTTTACCAAACGAAACTTTTTCTAGTTCAGGTGTAAACATTTTTACAACAGCGCTGGTAATATCTTCAAGAAGTTCATAAATGACTTCGTAGGAGTCAACACTAACTTGTTTTTGCTTGGCTAAATTAATTGCTTTAGGGTTAGTTTTGGTGTTGAACGCAATAACTGTACCTTGTGAGTTAGCGGCGAGTAAAATATCGCTTTCGTTAACTTCACCAACGCCTTCACTAAGGATGTTGATAGTAACTTCGTCATTCTTAAGTTTAGCTAAAGATTGTTTGATGGCTTCTAAAGAACCTGCAACATCAGCTTTTAAGATGATGTTAAGAGTTTTAGAGTTTGCGTCACCTTGTAAACCGCGTTTGATTTGTAATTTGTGGCTACGGTTTTTCTTTTGAAGTGTGGTGGCAATCGCGCGAGCTTCTTCGAGTGTGGCAACAGTACGAACAATGTCACCTACTTCGGGTAATTCAGAGAAACCAGAAATTTGGGCCGGGGTGGAAGGTCCTGCTTGCTTAAGTTTTTTCCCCTTTTCATCTTCAAGGCTCTTAACACGTCCGAAACTAGCACCAGCGACAATAACATCACCGACTTTAAGGGTCCCGCTTTGAACAATAACCGTGGAGACTGAGCCTTGTCCAAGACTGGTGTGAGATTCAATAACGGTGCCAAGAGTTTTGCCGTTTGGATTTGCTTTGTAGTTTTCAACTTCAGAAGTGAGCAAGATCATTTCGAGTAAATCGTCGAGACCTTTGTTTTGCTTGGCAGAAATTTCAACAGCGACAGTCTTACCGCCCCAGTCTTCAGTTAGTAAGCCATGTTCGGCCAATTCTTGTTTGACGCGCATTGGGTTTGCCGCTTCTTTATCAATCTTGTTAATGGCGATAATGATTGGTGTGTTGGTAAATTTAGCACGGTTGATGACTTCAATGGTCTGAGGACGAACACCATCATCAGCGGCGACGACCAAAACAATCAAGTCAGTGACGTTAGCACCACGAGCACGCATTTCTACGAACGCTTCATGGCCAGGAGTATCTAAAAAGGTAATAAGTTTTCCGTTTTTCTTTACTTGGTACGCACCAATGTGTTGAGTAATACCACCGGATTCACCAGAAGCAACGTTGGTTGTGCGGATAGCATCAAGTAAAGTGGTCTTACCATGGTCAACGTGACCCATGATCGCCACAATTGGTGGACGTGGGACGAGTTCGTCTTGGTTTTCAGCTGCCAGTTCGCTTTGCATGTTACCAATGCTGTACTCTTGGCTCGATTCTTCTTCCGATTCAACTTCAAACCCTAAGTCTTGAGCGATAATAGTGGCTGTTTCAAAATCAACTTCTTCGTTGATTGTGGCCATAACGCCGTTTTTGATAAGGGCCTTGATAACTTCGGTGACAGGCTTGTCTAAGAGTAAGGCGAAGTCGCGAACTTTGATGTAACCAGGAAGTTTAATCTTGGTAGGGTCAACTGGTATGGCTGGGGCTTCGACTTTAGGCGCTTCTTGCAAGCTGGCTAAAACTTGCTTGGCTAAAGAGTTGTCGATTTTGTTAGCGCGTGGGGAAATCGAAAAACCTTTCGCTTTAGCTTTGTCGCGAAGTTCTTGAATGGAGATATTTAGTTGGGACGAAAGGCTTGAAAGATTCATATAAAAAATCGTATAACTTAACAATTATACGACAAAAATAAGGAAAAATCAAGCTCTAGATTTTAGAAGGTGCGGTTCTTGCCGACGATCATTTTAAGTCGTCGGGGGATGATTTCGACAGTCTCGGGAAACTTAGTTAAGACTTTTCCAGCAATCGACAGGCCTAGTCCGCGCGGCTCTAAGAATTCAATTTTTTGACACTTGATGACTGAGCTGTGTGGTGTCTTTTCGAGCATGTTATCAATAATATCTTGCTTGTATCGTAAAATGGCGCTTTTTGGTAATGCGTCTAAGAGAAGTAAGTCTAAATAGCCGTCGGTAGGGTTAGCGAGAGACTGATCAGCACTGCTGGTCATGCGACTATTTACTACCGCTCCCCCAATCGTCTGCGCCGTAATCGTGTATTGGTTATCAATTCGAATTTGGAGTTCCATGGCTTTACCAGACAATGAAGTAAAGCTGTTCCACAAATTAACGTTTTGTAAATCGTGTCCAGTAATACCAAATTCTGCTGAGCCAATAAAGTAAGTGTTCCCTGCTCGAGCTAAATCTATTTTCTCGATGCGGCGAGCGGCGATAGTTTTAACTGCCGTGTGCAAACTATCTGCTCCAAGAATTTTTCCTAAGTAAGAATTTTCGGTGAGCGGGATAAAGCCAAGTGTGAAGTCTCGTCCTTTAAGAAGAGCGAGCATTAAGTTAAAAGTATCGTCTGAGCCGCAGGCAATTAAAGTATGTGCGCCACGTTGGCTGGCGGTTTCAATGAGATCACTAATAGTACGAAGTGCGGTAACTCTACCAACTTCTCCGGTTACGTTAAATTCGGCGAGCAATCCTTGTAGCTCGACTTGAAGTTTTTCAAATCTAGGTAAGCTTAAATTGTGCGGATCAAGAATGTAGTAGTACATACAGAAGAAGTTAGGTTCAGGCTAAGCTGAAAATGCTGCGATGGATTCGCGCTTGGTTTACTCTTCTGTTTCTGGTTCTCGTTCCTTGGTTTTGGCTTTGGAGTTTCCTCCCATATTACACTTCCCACTAAAGTGAGCGCCGTCTTCAACGCGCAAGACTTCACAGGCGATATCGCCAGAAATGGTTGCGGTGCTTTGTAGAATAAGATGGTTGCTGATCTTGAGATTACCGTTAACGTTTCCAGCAATAATTGCGCTACCTGCTACAACATCTGCGGTAATGACAGCTTTGTCACCAACATAAACGTTTTGTGAGGTTGTTACTGTCCCAGCGACCTGACCTTCAATTTTGATATCCCCTTCTGAGTTTAAATCCCCTTGAATCTTGACCGATGGTCCAACGATTGTCTCTGTCGGGCCAGTAGCTTCGTTTTCCAAATTCGAGTCCATACTAATCCTTTCTGAATAGTGCTTGTTTCACTATATTACTTTAATTACTGTTGTTCTGGTTTGGTGTTTGATTTTTGTGTTCGGTAACTGCGAGCATTACAGCTTGTTGCTCTTCATCATTTAACGGAACTTCGCCGACACTCCCTTTTACCGCTTTAGCGTAAATTCGATTTTGCTGTCGGCCATGCAAACTCGTCATTACAACTCCATCGTTTTGGCTATCAAGAAGTGCTAATGAAAAACTTAAGTTGCCTCCTTCATCCGTAAACGAATTAAATTTTACTAGCCCAACCTTCTTAACGGACAAGCCAGTTTGATGGGAAGTCTCGTTTAGGTCTGTACCAGTTTGCTCTTGCAAACCTTCCAGATTTTTTATTTTTCCCACCACCGCACTAAGAATGTCTTCTAAATTTTCCGGTTGATGTTCCGGACCCATTTGGGCGCGCAACTTATTAATCGTCATCATGCTACGCAAGGCATAAACCGCAATACCAATGGTGATTGCTGAAAGCGCGATGCTAATGATAAAAAGTAACAGGTTGAGGTCCATAGTATCGGTATTCTATCACTCTTCCCCATTGCGTTCAAATAATGGAATATGATACAATCAGAACACATAAATTAATCGTTTTTACAAGAAATGTCGAAGAAAAACAAGAACCGATTTAGTTTCTCTAACGCGGATCATAACGCTATTTTAACTCCAAATCAGCACGCTGAATATAAAATGATTAAGTGGGACTTAGTTCGCTTGCTTATTTTCAACGTTGTCATTTTAGCCGGGGTTTTAGTTCTATATTATACGAATAGAACTTCTGGTTATTTGGAGAATTGGTTAGCAAGATTTATATAGAACATTTTAAAACCGCCCAGATGGGCGGTTTTTTGTTATGGTAATGTATTCCAGATGAGATCGAAATTCGCGATATAGCTTGCTGCCACAACCTCGCTTTTGATTTGGATAATAGTAATCTGAGGTTTGTAGAATTCAATGCTAATCATTGAATTGCATATTCTGGTGTACAGAGGATGATTAAAACTTGGTGGAAGGATTTTAAGTTCAGTTCGTTGTTCCTGAGAAAATCGTGCTGAGGTGACTTTTACCTGATTTTCAGGTCCCAGTAAACGTTTTTTTATTTTATATCGATCTGCTAGCTCAACATAGTCTTTATAGTGATCCCCTAGCGCATCATAAAAATCTTTATCACTCG
Source organism: Candidatus Doudnabacteria bacterium (assembly GCA_020850635.1). Classification (GTDB taxonomy): domain Bacteria; phylum Patescibacteriota; class Doudnabacteria; order UBA920; family UBA920; genus JADZEH01. The sequence continues at coordinate 18,235 of JADZEH010000031.1, forward strand.
CTCCTCCAAGCATGCGCAGTGTTTTGTCGGGTGAGTCCGCAGCGGCGTGGATAAATGAAACTAAATTAGTAAACATTCCCTCTTGCCCGCTTAATTGGCGAATTTCTAACTGGGGAGTGGTTTTAAACGAAGCTAAAAGCTCTTGGCTGGCTAATTCAGCGATATCCAGCTTTTCCTTTTCAAGATCAACTAGTACTTTTGGGCTGTTTGCTTCAAAGAATTGAATAGTCTTTTCTTGGGAAATACTAACTAACCCCCTATTTTTTAGGGCTTCCATTGCCTCATATACCTGCATTCGATGTAAGGCAGTAGCCTTAATTATAGGCCCAGCTTGGCTCTTTCCTTGGTTTAAAAGGGCTAAGTAAACGTCGCTTTCCTTCTTATTTAAGCCCAATTTCTCTAAAGATTTTTGTATATCCATATATTTGTTTCTCTCATAATTAAAGCATAAATTACGATTGTCGTCAAAAAGAATTGACAATCTATTCAAAGTATGTTATTATATTGTCGTCAGTAAAATACGACAAGGAGGATAAGATGAAAGACTTAGTCCTATATAATTACCCCCCGCCCCAGCTCGGTCAGAGATTGACTGGGGTGTTCCTGGTCATGATTGTGCAAGAGTACTTCTTGGGTAAAACGTGTTTCCCTAAGCGTAGCTATGTGGTGCAAGGTTCGTTGCACAAAAACCACTGGCATTTGAGGAAATTCTGTACCCGCGTCCTACATGAGGAGAAAATGGAGATAGAAAGAATAATCGGTGAGGGTCATTGGTTTCTTGAAACTAATCCCAACACCGGGGAAGTTGAGTTTACCATCGACTACCTAGATGGGAGGTATTCAACTGATTTCGAGCGGTGCGCTAGGGCTATATTCAGCAAAAATGTAGCTCAGGGTGTGTTGAGGGACGTGTCGGAATCAGATTTAGATCGTTGGTACCCTGAGGTAAGGTATTACGAGGAAGAACAGCCTCAGTGATCTTCGGAGTTATTTAGCCGAGCAACCGGCAGAAGTGTTTATCGAGAACAAGTTGCTTTGTTCTCCCCTACTACGAATGTGTGTTCGTACTGATGAGTTCAAAAGAACGAATAGGGAAAAGTAAAAATCGTCCCGTTCTTTTATCAAAGAGCGGGACGGTTTATTATCTAGAGTTTCGGTTTATCAACTCGTTTAACCATAAACTCGACGGCTTCGTTCATGTTCGTGGATTCTATTCTTTTACTCATGTGCTTGTTCTGGAAGACGCGATAGATTTCATCGGCGAACGCTTGACCAATAGTTGGAACTTTATCGTAATCAAGGACAATCGTTTCAAATTTGTCCAATCCTTCTAGAATACGGCGTGCTTGCGACCTTGAAACATAGATGGTCCCAGCGGTGAAAAGTTTAACTCGTATCTCTGTTTTGTTAAACCCAGGGTCTGAAGGGTTGGTGTTGTAGTGAGCAAATATATCGTTAAGATGTTTTTTACTCGTATCATTGATTATAAACGTAACCTTAGTTCCCTTTTTAGATGGTTTAACATCTTCAATAAAGACGTCATTGATAGTGTTATCAATTCGCAAGCGGAAATTAAAGCTTTCCAAAATAAAGATATCTGCGACTTTGGATGTAAAGAAGATGCCCTCTCCGGAATGGGCATGGGGCTGTGTTGTAACTTTGCCTTTCAAGATATCTTGGATGGCTTCCAGTTCCGATTCTAGCTTACGTTTTCGCATAACATTTTTAAATACACCGACTCCGAAATCTCTGACTGTAAATTCTAGATTATCGCCTCTTGTACGCGCCGCAACTTCAACAAATTGTGATTGCGAATGATCTATGACGTTGTTGAGCATTTCTGAAAACGCATAATCGAAAATGCTTTTGACGTTCTCAGACGCGCGCGCCAAAGACGCAGAGGACCTATTGATCTCGTCTAAGACCTCGTGTTCCTTAATCCCCTTGTTGATCATGCGTTTTTTGATTGACTCTATGCCCAGATCAGCGAGTTGGTTTTTTTCATTTCGTAAGATGTAAAAAGCGTTGTTGGTATGGCCGATGCGCGTGACTAAGCCTTCATCAATTAGTTCTCGTAGTATCTTGCTAATATATTGGCGGGAAATGCCATTTTTGAAAGCTCTCACTAAATCAGCGGTTTTTAGACGGTTCTTGTCACGGAGTAGTTTTATAATGATTTGGCGGGTATTCATAAACTTGTAAACAAAGTTAAAAACTTGTAAACTTATTGTAAACCATTTTTAAAAACTTGTCAACTACTTGTAACCTTTGATTATTATTGGTACGCTTACTCAGCAAAATAAATTTATGGGCCTATAGTAAAGTGGTATTACACGGCATTCGCATTGCTGAGGCGGGAGTTCGATTCTCCCTAGGTCCACCAAAGGGAATTTTTTTATGTTCAAAATCAAAATAATTTGTTTAGGAAAATTTAAAGAGCAAGCCTTTAAGGATTTAGAAAAAGAATACTTGAAGCGCCTTAAGGCTTACGCAAAAATTGAAGTCATCGAATTGTCGGAAGTGCCCTATCGCGACAACGACGATATTGAGAAAGTTAAACTTGCAGAAGCTGAAACTGTTGAGAAACGTTTGCCCAAGGATGCGATTGTGGTTTTGCTAGAAGAAAAAGGCCAATCACGTGATTCTAAAGAGTTTGCTAAGTTCTTAGATCGTATTGGAAGTTTAGGGCAAGAGATAATTTTTGTAATTGGAAGTGGAGTGGGGTTGCACGAGTCTTTAAGAGGACGAAGTAACTACCAAATTTCCCTATCCCCTCTCACTTTTCCGCATAACTTCGCCAGAGTTTTACTCGAAGAGCAATTGTATAGAGCTGGGACGATATTAGCTGGAAAAGAATACCATAAATAAAACCGCCATGAGGCGGTTTTTAGTTTAGACTTGACTCTCTATTATTACTGTCAATAAAGCTTATAATTAAGCCAAGTATTAGCCAAAGTAAGAATTGTCCTTGTTGAAGAGTGTAAAAGTAGTGGTCAAAGTGCATTAAGCTTAAAAAAGCCAATAAAATTGCCAGTCCCACCACGTGGTGGGGTTTTATAGGGTGTTCCATGTTCCATGTGGAACTTTTTAGTCGGTATAACAGATACAAGAATAAGATAAGAAGACTTACGGACAAGATGACTCCCCCATCAGCCGCCGAAACCAAAAAGTAGTTATGGATGGGTTGAATCTCCCAGCTTTCGAGCCCACGTGGTGAAAAACGTTCCATGTGCAACATACTCTGCCCTATCCCTACTCCGAATATAGGATTTTCCCTAAGAATATTTAATCCCACGTGATTATAAAGTTTTCTGTAGGAAAATGATTCAGGTTCAATCCCACCACGTGGCGTGAAAAATGTCCAAAAAGCTATAAAAATGGCTAAAATCAAAGGTAAAAAGCTGATAAATCGCTTATATAAGGGAGTAATAGGAATTTTACTGAGTAGAGAATATAGAAATATAGTAAATACTCCTATAAATAAGCCAATTATTGCCGCTTTTGAGTAGGTGAGGTATAAGCCTGTTCCAAGTAGTAGGGTAATTAGGACAGCTCCAATCTTTAATTTAGTCTTATTTAAGAGGGGAATTGCCATTAAACTAATAAGTGTACCTACAAGGACAAAGCTAGAAAGCACGTTGGGATGGGGGAAGGTTCCATAAGCCCGGAGCTCTAAGATTCCATGTGAAGCGAACTTGGCTACGCCATATGAATCTAAGTTTAGGAGTGGCTCACCAATTAGCTTCAAACCCACCGATCTGTCTAAGGAAACTTGAAAGAAGGCGATTAATACTTGGATTAAGGCTAATACCACGAATAATTTAGTAAAATCCTTGATAAAATGAGGGTATTTACTAAAATACTGCCTTGCTAACTCAAAAAGAACTAATAGTTCGATTAATTTTATGGTTTTGAAGATAAGAATGGGATTAACGCTACCAATTTGGCTTACAAACAAGACTAAAATGATTATCACACCAATTTTGGTGACTATAGATATGTTCCATGTGAACCATTTTGAGATTAGCCCATGTAAGAAAATAGTCAGAAGGACTAAATCACTTAAATATAAGGATAGGGAAGTGAAGTCGGAATATTCGCCAAGCAAGGTTGCTTCTGGAGTATCAAAAACTTTTCGGATAGAAAAAAATATCGTAGTCAGTAATCCAAACCAAAGAATCCTCCCAATATTTTCTTTTGTTAAGAAGTTTTGAAGTTTCATGTGTAACACATCACGTGGAATTTATTGACCGAAAATAATATATGTGTTCTAATGTATCTACTTTCCCTCTGTAGCTCAATGGATTAGAGCGCTCGCGTCCTAAGCGATTGATGGAGGTTCGATTCCTTCCAGGGGGACCAAAAATTTCGCTTCAGTCAAAACATAAACTTAATGTTATACTTACTATAATATGAATGAACAAGATATAAAAATAAATTTAGAGAACATTGAGAAGCAGTTAACTTCTATTAATAGAAAAACACCAAGTCATTTTGGAGCCCTAGGTCGTGGAGTTATGACTGGTATTGGTTCAGTTATAGGTGTAGCGTTAGCGATTACAGTAATTGGTTTTATGTTAAACATTTTGGGAGTCATCCCAGCGTTTCGTAATGAAGTTGATAGTTGGAAAGATATTTTAGACAACGCGCAAAATTATCGATCATCTTTTATTCAAAAGAAATAGGGGAGTGTTGACCCGTCCTCTATATTAGAGTAAGATGACTGAGCTTTATTGACAGCGTAATGCGATGAGGGCCCTTAGCTCATCTGGTAGAGCGCTTCCATGGCATGGAAGAGGTGACCGGTTCGAGTCCGGTAGGGTCCACCAACAAGAAACCCCTCATGGGGTTTTTATGTTAATATGGGAAAAGCCGTAATAAAAATAATTTTATGAGAGATTCTATTACTTTCCCCGAAATTTTAGAGATAAAGCATAGTACCTTCTCTTTGGTTGATGTTCAGCGTTCGGGTAAAAGTGCTATTTATAATGACAAATCACGCTATCTTAGAATTGGAATAGGACCAGGTATTTCGAATGATTTACATTTGCACAAACAAATGCAAACTTTTGGTTTTCCAGTAGCAAAATTATTAGATGAAGGCCAGCACGAAGGCATGCTTTATTTTATCGAGGAGTCCTTGGGTGATGAACACTTCGGTGAGATTTTTAAAAACGATATCAGTGCAAGTGGTGAAATATCAGGGTCCTCATTCCAACAGTTTATTGATGTCAGTAAAAAATTTGTTGAATCTCAAGTTAAAACAATCACTACAAAGCCAAACTGGGAAAGTTTTAAAATAGGGATACACTTGGATAAGATAGTTGAAGAGCTTCCTGAACAAGCTGATGCAATCATGCTTAGGTACGAAAAAGTTGAGGAACGTTTGGGTGCGTTCCCAACCGGCTTGCTTCATGGTGATTTTGGTCCGTTCAATATGTATCCGAAGGGAATTATCGATTTGGAAAGTTCATTTTTTGGACCAGTAGGGTATGATATTGGTTCCATAATGGAATTCTCGAACTGGTTTCCGGAATCCCCTCACGATGGTTACTATCAGACTTATAAATTTACTGATGAACAAAAGGTTAGGTTTTATGAGATTATGGATCGAGTCTATATTGAGCGTGATCTCCCAAAAATTTCTGATTATACTTCAGAGTTTAATTTTGTAAAAGGTATATGGTTTGCGGTGGGTATGGATCATCTTCCAAACTTACAAAAATTTCGATTTAAAGTTCTAACCTCACTTTTATGAAACTCGATACGGAAAGTAAAATGAGTTTTGATCGCTCCATCGGCACGGAAGAACGCTTTGCCCTGCGACGCTGGTTTGATTCATTAGTTGAAACTCAGAACAATCATAATTTAGAAGAGTTTGGTGCGTTGTTATCCGACGCGCTAGTTGTTGATGGCTTTACCGATATTCATTTGCGCAAAGAGTCTTACTTAGATTTTTTAAAGCCTGTTGTGTTTGAAAATAAAACAGCGGCTGTGAGATATCCGAACATCGCATTTTCATGCAAAGGCTATTTGTATCATGTCCGTGGTGACTTTGAAATATATATTGATGGAATTTTATCTTGCGAAGGAGAGATTGAAATAGAATTGGTAAAGAATGATGAAGCGTACATGGTCGCCAGAAAAACTTTTTCACCGCGCATGATGGTCGCGTTTAATTTATAATATGTTCCGCTACGAGAAACAAAAACAAAAGTTAGGCTTCGATTATATTATTGGATGTGATGAAGTGGGGCGGGGGAGTTTGGCTGGTCCGGTTGTTGCCGGAGCAGTGCTTTTTAAAATTGATGATTTAGTTTCGAAGAAGTTGTCGTGGCATGGTAAAGTTGCTGATAGTAAAAAACTTACTTCTAAAAGTCGTTTGTTGTTGAACGATGTCGTAACAGAATCGGCTCACAGATTTGGGATCGGTCAGGTTTCTCATTTGCAGGTGGATAATCTTAATATTCATAACGCCACTTTATTGGCTATGCACAAAGCAGTTCAAGAAATTCTAAAAATTTCAGGAATTGATGTGGATAAAGTTTTGGTTTGTGTCGATGGTCGGTTTGAAATCCCGAAGTTGCACATGGCACAGGAAGCTGTAATCGATGGCGATGATCTAATCTTCTCAGTTAGTGCGGCTTCTATTGTGGCAAAAGTCTATCGAGATAATTTGATGATGAAACTCGACAAAAAGTTTCCCGGTTATGATTTTGGCAAACATAAGGGTTACGGGACGCAAACACACATCAGAGCAATACAAAAGAACGGTTTAAGTTCTATTCATCGCAAGTCTTTCTGTAAAAAGTACGTGTGAATCCAAGTTTGGGTTCACACTTTTGCTATCCGTCGATAATGGCTATAATATATTGCAACCTGGAGAGGTGCCAGAGTGGTCGAATGGGTCGCTCTCGAAAAGCGATGTGCGTGAAAGCGTACCGTGGGTTCGAATCCCACCCTCTCCGCCAAAGTGTGGTGTAATATAGGTTTGTCGGACTGTCTATGCTACCAGATTTAAAAAATTTGTAAAATCACAAAAGTGGATAAAGATTACTCACAATTTTTAATAAAGGAGTATAAGTACTGGTTGGTAAATATTCATGAAAACCAGAGCTATCTTGGTCGATGTGTTGTATGGTGTAAACGAGCAGGTGCTTTGGATTTAACTGAAGCAACTCCTGAAGAACAAGTCGAACTATTCATAATTCTGACTGATTTGCGACGTGCTGTAGAAAAATGTTTTAATCCAGATTGGATAAATTATGCTTTTTTAGGAAATGAAGTTAGGCATCTGCATGGCCATCTCATCCCGCGCTATGAAAAACAAAAAGTGTTTGAAGGGGTAACTTTTACGGATGAACGATATGGTCATAATTATATAACCAATCATAATTTTGTTATTTCTGAAGACATATTGAAAAAAATCCAGACCATGATAAAAGAAGCTCTTAAATAAGATGTCAAAAAAAGTTTTAATTTTATATACCTCAGTGGGGCTTGGTCATAAGACTATTGCGGAGAATATCGGCTGGCATTTAGAACAGGATGGGATGCAAGTGAAGCTGTTTGATATTCTTGAAGTTCAAAGTGGGCCACTTGTTAATTTTGGCACAGGACTTCATTCGTTTATCAATCGTAAACTTCCTTTCGTGTGGCGATGGTTGTACATGAGCAAGTTGATGACTCTTATCACAGTACCGTTTCGAGTTAAGCTTGCCTCAAAAAATACTGGGAAGACAAAACAAATCATTAACGAGTTTAGTCCCGATTTAGTTATCACGACACAAACAAGCGCGTCAGCAGTTATGGCCGCACTTAAGGATAGCGGTGAGTACAAAAATAAATTGGTGATTGCGTTTAGTGATTATCATTTCCATCCCTTTTGGCTTTACGACCAAGCCGATGCGTATTTAGTAAACATTGTCGAACAAAAACAGGAGATGATAAAGCGAGGTGTTGGTGAAGATAAAATCTTTGTGTGCGGAATGACTCTGAAACCAAAACCCGAAATCGATGTCGCTAGTGTAAAGCAACGTTTAGAAGTTCCACAGAATGATAAAGTCGTGTTGCTTGCGAGTGGATCGTTAGGGATTGGTAGTTCGGCAGATAGTTTGTTAAGTTTGATTAATCAAATTGAATCAAAACTCGCTTCTAATATTTCAACTTCGTATATTATTGTCTGCGGCAAGAACGAAGCGATGCAAAAAGAGTTGCAAGAGAAAAATAAAAATCCAAAAGTAAAACTTTTTGGATTCTACACACCACTTGCAGAACTTTATGCAATTAGTGATTTGTTTGTAACTAAACCTGGGGGACTGTCAACCGCTGAAAGTTTACAGATGCACTTGCCACTGTTTGTGACTCATATCCTTGCTGGTCAAGAAGAGCTGAACTATTACTATCTCAGAGATAAGAAGTTAATCGAGCCAGTTATGGATTTATCCATCTCAGAGTTGGCGGATAAAATTATCAAAGAATTAGCAGATCACCAGATTCGAGACGCCTTAACTCAAAACAACAGTTTGACCGATCTGGTAGGACAAAATAGAAAGCCAGAACAGCTTTTTGCAGCAATTCAATACTTGTTTCATAATGTTTGACGAGTCCGAAAGTATGGTCTAAGATAGGGTAAAGGTTAGAGAATTTAAGCGAAAATTTCATGGCACGAAAATCAGACAAATCATTTTTTGGTAAGATAATGGGGGGAGATGTTGCCGAAGAAGAAACACAAAGTCCTTCTGAAGAAGAGGGTTATATTGAAGAAGCAGACGTCGAAGTTGAGGAATTAGTGGCAGAAGGTTACGAAGACGACGCTGAAGAAGTCGAAGATGAGGAAGTCTACGAAGACGAAGAAGAACAAGAACCTCAAACTGCTGCTCCTGTGGCGAATGGTCGAGATAGAAAGGAAGAAGAGTGGTTATCTGACTATGAAGGCCAGCTAAATATCGACATGTACCAGACTAAAGATAATGTGATTATCAAGTCGACAATTGCTGGGGTAAGACCAGAAGACATCGATATTACAGTGGCTAACGATATGGTGAGCATTAAGGGTGCTCGTCGAAAAGAGGAGAATGTTTCCCAAGACGATTACTTTTATCAGGAATGTTACTGGGGAAATTTCTCCAGAAGCGTCATTGTTCCAGTAGATATCGATAGTGAAACAATTGAAGCTGATCTTAAAGATGGAATTCTAACGATTATTATTCCAAAAGCTGCGAAAGCTAAGACTAAAAAGGTTAAGGTTCGCGGGTTATAAGATAAAAATAAAGCCTCCGCTTAATGCGGGGGCTTTTAATGTTCTAAACCGAGAGGAACACTCTGGACTTCAGTCCAAGGCTTCAGCATAATGGAACTATGACAGGATATCGACGCACTAGCCACACAGTCTATGACAACAAGTTCCATATCGTCTGGATCACCA
>JADZEH010000032.1 GCA_020850635.1 Candidatus Doudnabacteria bacterium
TCTGGTAAAAGTTTGCATGAAGTTATGGAGCGTTATCCGAAAATTTTCTCTCGAATTTTTATTAGTATGGTTAAAGTGGGGGAGCTTTCTGGAAACTTGGAAAAGGCTTTGGATTATTTGGGTGTTCAGTTGGAGCGAGAAGCCGATTTAAAATCTAAAACTAAAGGGGCGATGATATATCCTGGAGTAATTGTCTCTGCTATGATTATCATAGGTTTACTGATGTCGATATTTGTTTTACCTAAGCTTACTGGAATTTTTAAGGAGTTTAATACCGACTTACCGTTAATGACTCGAATGATTATTAGTTTCAGTGATTTTATGGCTGGAAATTCAGTATTGGTTATTTCATTAATGGTCGCCATTGCTATCGGTATCGGGTATTTTTTGCGAACTAAGGTTGGTAGCCAATTTGTGGACTTGGTCTTGTTGAGGTTTCCGATGATCAGTCCGATTATTAAAAAGATCAATTTAGCTCGAGGCGCGCGAGTGCTTAGCTCAATGCTTGGTAGTGGAATTCCAATTGTCGAAGGACTTCAAATTTCAAGCGAATCAGTCGGTAACGTTTATTATCAACGAATTTTTGCAGAGTCATCTGGTCAGGTAAAATTGGGGAAACCATTAACTGTTGTTCTTGAGAAATACCCACGTTTATTTCCAGAAATTGTGGTGCAAATGCTTCAGGTAGGCGAAGAAACTGGTACCACCGAAAATATTTTAAATCAGCTAGCGATGCATTATGAAACAGAAGTGGATGATACTATGAAAAATCTTTCCTCGATTATTGAACCGTTGCTTCTTTTGGTAATCGGTGGTGTGGTTGGTGTATTGGCTTTGGCTTTGATTGGTCCGATTTATAATATCAGTCAGGGAATATCCTAACGATGCGAAAATCAGCTAACTTTTTTATTCCAAAAGAACCAGCGTTCGCCATGCAGTTAAATGGTACGTCGTTAAAGTTGATTCAACTTGCAGAGCGTGGTGGTCAAATTCATATTCAAGCGTACGCTCACGTTGCTCTACCGAAAGATGTGATGAATGATGATGCGATTATTGATGCTTCCAACTTGGCTCAGTTTATTGAAACCTCGGTTCAAGCTCCGGAGTTTGGAAAAGTCACTACACGCAAAGTTGCCATTACCTTGCCTGAGTCAAAGTCGTTTGTGCGCATTATTCAAATTCCTTTGATGGCTGAGTCAGAAGTGGAGAACGCTATTTTGTTCGAAGCCGAAAGCTACGTGCCGATGCCTATGGACCAAGTATATTTTGATTGGAGAATTTTGCAGACGGGTACTGAAAATATGTCGGTGTTGTTGGTGGCGTCACCAAAAGAGACTGTTGATTCATATCTGTCAGTTTTAGAGTCAGCAAACTTAGAGGTGGTAGCGATTGAAGTTGAGTCTCAAAGCTTGTGTCGTACTTTAATTCCAGAAGATAGTACCGAAACGGCACTACTGATTGACCTTGATTCATTTAAAACTAATTTGATTATGGTTGAGAAGGGGAACTTGCAGTTTTCATCATCAATTCCGATTGCTGGAAATACATTCACAGATACAATCGCCCAGGCGTTAGGTATTACTAAATCTCAGGCCGAAGCTATAAAGATTAAGGTGGGGATTAATAATACGCCAGAGTATCCAAATATTCGAACGATATTAGAACCAGTATTGAAAAATTTAACTGAGGAAATTCGCAACGTTATTCGTTTTCACTACGATCACTCCGATCAACCGATTGATAAGATTGTGTTGAGCGGTGGAAATGCTCGTGATAAAAGCTTGGCCGATTATCTAACCGCTGAATTTAAAGATATGCCTCAGGTAAAGTTTGAGTTAGGAAATCCGTGGCAGAATATCCGCAATATGGCACCAGATCTACCACTGGCAGAAGCAGAATCACTTCATTTTGCAGCGACAATTGGCTTAGCTATTCGCTTATTATAACGCTATGAAGAATATTAACTTACTCCCCAAAGCTAAACAGCAGGAACTAGAGTACGAAACCTTGTTTCGTGGGATTGTTCGCTTTTTGGAAGTCGCTGCTGTGACTTTTATTTTGGTCTTCCTTGGTCAATTTGCGATTTGGTCATACTTGCGTGCCGAAGAAGTGAATTTAGTCGGGGATATTGCTCAATTGAAAGTGATTACAGACAAACAGGATAATGCTGAGCTAAAAGGGCAGATCCGTGAAATTAATGCTCAAATTACAGACTTCAAGAACTTGCTTGATAGCACCCCTGCTTGGTCTAAAGCTATTCGAACTTTAGTGACTCACGTCCCGCAAAATATCCGCATTGGTAATATCAGCGCGAATGTTGAAAAAAAGCAGTTGGAAATTAGGGGATATAGCCCGACTCGTGAATCAGTTATCGATTTTTACAACGCCGTTCGTCAGGATACTGATAATTTCGCAAGTATAAATTATCCATTAGAAAATGTGGCAAAGCCTACTGATGTCTCTTTTTCCTTTACTATAGTCCTTCAAGATTCATTGTTAAAGAAATGATAAATAAACTTTCTGCCAAATATAAAATATACATAGCTGTTGCTGGATTCTTTGTTGTTTCTGGTCTGCTTTTCGGCTATCTTTACTCAATTTTACAAAGATCGAGTGAAACTATTGCCGCTCGAATTTTTGAGAAAGACAAAGAGTATAAAAGTTTGCAATCTGAGCAGTTAAGTTATGAAGCTGGAAAAAAAGATTTAGCCGAACTTGAGCAGTTACCGACTAAGCCCGCTGACCTATTTAGCCAGGACATTCGATTAGTTAAAGAGATTAAGACTTTAGAAGACTTAGCAAAGGGTTCTTCTTTGACGATGACTTTTTCGATAAGTGGGACTGCTGCCGAAGCCAAGAAGGCTCCGAAAAGTATCGCCAATATTTACTTCGTACCTTACATCATGAACGTTACTGGGTCTTATCAGAACATTGTCCGTTTTATGGAACAGGTTGAATATGTTCCGTTTGTGACTCATTTCCAGGAAGTTTCAATGACTGCCTTAGAAGGTGGAGAAGTTCGAGGGTCCTTTGTTGGTAATTTCTTTATCAAAAAATGAAAAACGTAAAAATTACATTTAAAGACGTTAAGCTTATTGTTAAGCAAAAGACTTATGTCTTGTTTTGGGTGGCTTTGGTTATTGTCGGACTTCTAGATTTATGGGTTTTGCAAAAAGTTGTGAACGTGGCTTTAGATGCTAAGAACAATCCTGCGCCGGATGCGCTAAATCAAACGGTCCGCGTGTACTTCCCAGCTTTTAACGAAGTGTTAAAAAAGGTTGAGGCAAATACGAGTTATGTAGCTCAACCAGTAAATGGTCTGTCTCCGTTTGGATTACCTCCACAAGATTAAATATCTAGCTCTAGTGATCATGGTCTATTCTGGTAAGGCTTGAAAAAACTACTGAAATACAGTATAATAGCTAAAGTTGTTATATAGAAACGGGTTGGTAGCTCAGCTGGTAGAGCAGGTGCCTCTTAAGCACTCGGTCGTGGGTTCGAATCCCGCCCAACCCACCAGAAGTGTCTTCCGAGTGATTTTACATGCGCGCCCGTAGCTCATCTGGATAGAGCGTCTGGCTTCGAACCAGAAGGTAGTAGGTTCAACTCCTGCCGGGCGCACCATAAGTTTAAATTTTAGAATCCGAATGGTTTTTAGCCTTCGGGTTTTTGTTTTTTAAGCGAGTAGTCATAAATCTATGGCCATGCTACAATACCCCCATGCTGCATATTTTGCTGGGCAAAGACGTCTTTGCCAAACAATCATATATTGATGATCTGGCGACAAAAAGTCGTGCGGATATAACGCGCTACACTACAGAAACCCTTCCTGAGCTCGATAGTCTTATTGTGCAAACTTTATTTTCTAAACCAAGCATTGTAGTGCTCGATGGCTGTTTATCAAAAAGTGATGTGGTGGAATTTGCCTCAACCCTAGCTGATGCCAGTGATCTTTTTGTGATCACCGAAGAAAAAGTTGATAAACGCAAGACTGATATTACTAAACTGCTAAAATTGCCAAATATTGTTGTGAAAGATTTTCCTGTGCCTCATGGCTTGGTTTTACTTGAATGGATTGAAACACATGCTCAAGATTTAGGTGGTTCGATTGCGCGACCAGCGAGTACTACGCTAGTTCGTTTACTTGGTGGTGAAAGTACCGACCCGCGTTTTGAAGTGGATATGGATTTAAGGTTAGTTCACAATGAACTTCAGAAGTTGTTAACTTATGCAGATGGCCAGGAAATTTCCGAAGATATGGTTAAAGCTTTGGTGCGGGATAACGCCGTGCCGCAAGTTTGGGACATCATTGATGCAGTAGGGAAGCGCCAACCTGCTTTAGTACTTTCCATCATGCAACGTTATTTAGACAGCGATGGTAATGGTGATGAGAAAGCTAAAATCATTCAACTTAATGCTTTGCTAGCTGATCAATTTCGCAGTTTGCTTTTGGTAAAGTCGGCTCAGAGCATCGGTATGCCTGATGATATTATTTTAGAAAAAACTGAGTGGAAGAGTGGCCGTTTGTTTGTGATGAAGAAACTCAGCGCTCCTTTTCAGGAAAAAGCTTTGGTTTCTCTGCTCACCAAACTCGAAGCTTTAGACATTGAACTTAAAAGTAGCAGTGTCCCTCCTAAAGTTTTGGTAGACTTAATAGTATCTCAGATTTAAAGAAACTATATGATTAAGTTTATAACAGGAAATGCCAATAAGTTTGCTGAGGTCAATGCTTTGATGCCTGGCCAGGTAGAGCAGTTAGTTATTGATCTTCCGGAAATTCAGGATATTGATCCGCACGTCATTATTCGAGCCAAGTTGCAGGCTGCGTTTGAACACGCTTCTGGTCAGTTCATGGTTGAAGACGTCTCACTTCGCTTGGATTGCATAAACGGGCTCCCAGGACCATTGATCAAGTGGTTTTTGAAAGCTATGGGACCCGATGGAATAGCAGATATTGCGACAAAGCTTGGGAACAATCGAGCAGAAGCTTTTGTGGTTATAGGTTACGCTTCGAACCCAGAAGATATCCATTTTTTTGAAGGAAGTGTTGCCGGAACCATCGTCAATCCGAAAGTTGTTTCAAAATTTGGATGGGATGGTATCTTTATGCCAGATGGCTACGATAAGACTTTCGCCGAAATGACTTCTGAAGAGAAGAACGCGATTAGCCATCGTAAGATTGCTGTGACTAAGCTTGTTGAATTCTTGAACCAATAAAAAAGCTCCCACTAGAAATAGGGGAGCATTTTTATTTAACTACGGCCAGCGCGTTTGCGATCGTTGGCGTTGAGTAAGCGTTTGCGAATGCGAATGTTGAGCGGAGTAACTTCGACTAGCTCATCGGGACCAATGTATTCAAGAGCAAAGTCCAAAGTAATTTCTTTGTGTGGGGTGAGGATAAGGGCATCATCAGCACCAGAGGAACGCATGTTAGTAAGTTTCTTGGTACGATTGATATTAACTTCAATGTCGTTATCAAGCGCGTTCTTACCAACGACCATACCTTCGTAAACTTCGACAGCTGGTGGAATGAACAAGATACCACGTTCTTGCGCGTTGTTTAAGCCGTAAGCGTTTGAGACGCCAGATTCAGTGGCGATCAATGAACCATGTTCATTACCACGTAAGTCAATGTCATGGACAGGTTTGTAGCTATCAAATAAGTTGTTGATAATCGCTGTGCCACGAGTACGGGTAAGAAGTAAGTTCTTTAAACCAATAATCCCACGAGTTGGAATTAAGTACTCAATGTGCATTTCACCGTTAGGCATGGTGTCTAAAGTAAGTAGTTCACCACCACGACGACCAACTTCTTCAATGGCTACACCTTGATATTCACTAGGAATATCGATGATAAGGTTTTCGTAGGGTTCTTTTTTTACACCATCTTCTTCGATGAAGATAACTTGTGGTTGGGAAACTTGAAGCTCAAAGCCTTCTCGACGCATAGTTTCAATCAAAATACCTAAGTGAAGTTCACCACGGCCAGAGACTAAGTAGGAGTCACCACTTTCAGCTGACTGTTCAACTTTAAGAGCAACGTTAGTTTCGAGTTCGCGGAACAAGCGGTCACGAATTTGGCGGCTGGTAACAAATTTACCTTCACGGCCGGCAAAGGGGGAAGTGTTTACCCCAAAAGTCATTTTGATAGTTGGCTTTTCAATTTCAACTGGAGGAATCTGGACAGGGTTTTCGCTGTCAGCTAAAGTTTCGCCGATTTGAATACCATCAAACCCACCAATGGCGATAATGTCGCCGGCTTCAGCTTCATCAACTTCAGTTGGGACTAAACCACGATACATCTGTAAAGTCGTAGCTTTACCTGGAACTTTCGTGCCATCATATTTAATTTGGACGATGTTCTGAGCTTTCTTCACTTTACCCGCTTGGATTTTACCAATACCGATTTTACCTTTGTAGTTATCGTAGCGAAGAGCTAAGACAAGCATGGCGAATGGCGCATCAGAGTTTACAGCAGGAGCAGGAATGTGATTGATGATCGCTTCAAACACCGGGATGATTGTATTTTTTTCGTCTGGAAGTGGAGTTCCAGATTTGATAGCGTTTATAACGCTGTCTAAATCTGTGCTGGCAATACCGTTGATACCACTGGCATAAAGGATAGGGAAGTCGAGTTGTTCGTCGGTAGCGTGTAAGTTTACAAACAAATCAAAAGTTTTATTGATGACTTCATCAACTTGAGCTTCGGGCTTATCAACTTTGTTTATGACCACAATCGCGCGATGACCAAGTTCTAAAGCTTTTTTCAAAACGAACTTCGTTTGAGGCATAGGGCCTTCCTTGGCATCAACTAAAAGAAGAACACCATCGGCCATTTTTAAGGTGCGTTCAACTTCACCACCGAAGTCAGCGTGACCTGGGGTGTCTACTATATTAATACGAATCCCGTTGTATTCAACCGATGCGTTTTTAGCGGTAATGGTAATACCACGTTCACGTTCTAAATCGCCAGAATCCATGATTAAATCGGCACCGTCGTTATCTTTGACGGTGTGGGTTTGTTTGAGCATGGCATCAACTAATGTTGTTTTACCATGGTCAACGTGAGCGATAATGGCTACATTGCGGATATTCTTTCGTTCCATTTGTGTGGTAAATAAAAAGCGGCGCTTGCCGCAAAAAGGACTTATTAAATATACCCAATATATGCCTTTTTGTCAAGCTTTTTAATCAATGTCTAGGCCTAATTAAGGTGCATTGACAAATCGGGTAAAAAGTGATAAAATATAGAATCGTTAATGGGCTCAGAATTATAGGTATTTTTATACTTAACAAGATACTAATAATTCTTAACTCATTGAGAGTTGAGTTTTCGTCTAATAAGCGGAGTAAAATACTTTTCGAAAAAAGGAGGGAGTAACGATGACCGCATCGATTACCCCGACCACTGATGGACAGAAGAAGCAGTTCATGCGGCTCGTCTCCGACGCAGCCGACCGTGCCGCCAAGCTGGCCCTTTCCGAGGTCGAAATCGACAAGGACAGGCTTCAGAAGGGCGTGCTCGATAATGGTGATGAGATGGTCTCCACGATCATCTCGACCGTCATCGCCAAGACTCGTGAACTCACGGCGAATGATCAGTTCGCCGACGAGGAAGTGCAGTCGAGCTACGCGTATCCCAATGGCTACAAGGTCAAGGGGATCACGGAACAGACGAACATCCTGCGACAGCTCTTTTCCGGTATCGGTTTCGCCGACGAGAAGATCGTCGAGCAACCGTTGCCACCGAACGCCGAAGGATGGTTCGCCATTCCGAAGTGGCAGACGATGGCCGCGACCTACGGCGAAGCGGTCGAGAAGGTGCTCGCGATGATCGGGTCGAAGCGGAAGTTCTACAGCTACCGTGACGGCCAACTTGGAGCGAAGTACCTGCGACAGCACGCGAAGACGGTGAAGATGTTCCAGAAGCTCGGCGACGAGCAGAAGGACTTCGACATCCTCGTCGTTCCGGCCCAGTTCGGTCTCCGTCACAAAGGCCGTTCTGTGCGACGGGCCCGCGAGGTCTTCACCTCCAGCGAGTTCGGACTTGGCGCCTTCGCCAGCGCCATCATACTCCTCACACATCCCGAGCGGCTCGCCCATTACGACGATCTCTGGATCGACGTAGCGGGCGACGAGTTCTCTCCGGGTGCTTGTGGCGAGCGGGGCTCCGCTCCGTTCTTCGACTTCAACGACTTCAGGCTGGAGTTCAATGCCCGCTGGGACGGCCATGCCAGTGGGAGCTGCGGTTCTGCGTCCGGCTTTGTTCCGCAGTAGGTAATTGGTTTCTTGGGCTTCGGCCCTTTTGGTCCTCTTGGACACTTGGTCCGCGTTTCGAAAGATTCGAGCGGATCTCGCCGGCTACTCACGAAAGTGGGTGGCCGGTTTTAACTACCAGGCAACCCCGGCTGCAGAAGATTGTCGGAAGAGCTCCGCCAGCCAGGGCACAATCTTCGGAAGCCGGGGTGGAATGGAGCCCGGACACAAGCCGAGCCTTAGGCTCGGCTTTGTGGTAGGCTTAAACCATGAGACTCCAGCACCTCAATCATTCAACGTACCAACATCAGTACCACATTGTGTGGTGCACCCGGGGGAGGAGAAATATCCTTCAAAGCTATGTTCTCCCTCAGCTCAAGAAAAGCTTTCAGGAAACCATCCGAAAGTATCCCACTTTGTTTCTCCATGCAATGAACACAGACGAGGACCACGTTCACCTGCAGCTTGAAGTTCCACCCAACATCGCTGTCTCAGATGCCATCAGGGCACTGAAAGCAGAAAGCTCTCTGTCCTTGCGCAAGAAGTTTCCTTTCATCAAAAAGATCTACCTGGAAAAGGATGGCATCTGGGCCACTGGATATTTCTCCTCCACCATTGGTCTGAATGAACAACAAATCCAGAAGTATATCGACTACCAGGGCAAGAAAGAAAAACCACAGCGCTCTCGGCTGTGGTAAGTCTCATGGCCACCAAAGGAAACCCCGTATGGAGCGTTAGCGGAATGCGGGGAGGAGGTCATTTTCTTTTGTTTATGATCAGTTAAATCTTTGCTATACTAAAATTAAAGTATTTATCAAATTTCCATGAATTACAAAAGGTTACAAATGTTTAGTTTCTTGACGATTTTGATTGTCGCGTTGATTATCGCCTTAGCGATCTTCCGCCCGTTCTTTAACGTTCTCGCTTTTGGCGCGATTGTGGCCATTTTGTTTATGCCAATCGATCAGCGTTTAGAAAAGCGCTTTAAGTCACCAAACCTTGCTGCTGCTCTAACCTTGCTATTGATAGTGGCTATTATTGTTGTGCCTTTGACACTTTTTGGTCAGCTTATCTTCAATGAGTTAAACGATGTCTATCATAGTATTCGCGAGGGGAGTTTAGTTATTGATCAGGGGAAAATTATCAGTAGCCTGCCTTCTCAAATTCAGGTGTTCATCGAAAACTTTACTCGAGACTTGAACGCGACTTTATCACGGTTTAGTGACAATGCATTTCAGGCCGTATCAAGTATCATAACAAACGTGACCGGATTTATTCTTTCCGCGGTCTTGTTTTTGTTTACCGTCTATTATTTACTTCGCGATGGTAATAAGTTTAAAGATGTTTTGGTTGACATCTCTCCACTCAATGAACGACAGGAAACGGAATTGATTACAAAGATTGGTAGCGCGGTTAATGGTGTGGTTAAGGGGTCGTTTTTAATCGCTTTAATCCAAGGTGCAGTGGCTATGATTGGCTACTTTATTTTCGGTGTCCCACAGCCCCTGATTTGGGGATTGCTCACTGTGATGGTGGCGTTAGTGCCAACAGTTGGTACGGCGTTGGCCATTGTTCCAGCAATTATTGTGTTGTTGATTACAGATCATGTTGGTGCGGCAATTGGTTTGGCGATTTGGGGTGGACTTGCTGTTGGCTTAATCGATAACGTTATTAGTCCAATCTTGATAGGTTCAAAAACTAAACTTCATCCGTTGTTGGTTTTGTTTAGTGTCATCGGTGGTATTTCTTTGTTTGGTTTCCTTGGATTTTTACTCGGGCCAATCTTCATGGCTGTATTTGTCACTTTGGTGGATATGTTCCGTCACGAATTTAAAGATTACTTAGATTAATTTGCATGGCAAATCAGCTTCGCTTACAACGTGTTTCGCAAGAGCTAAACTTACCCCCGACTGTCTTAACCATTTTTGGTTCAACGGGGGATTTAAGTTTGAATCAGTTACTCCCGACTTTGGTGCATATGGACAACGAAGGCTTGCTTCCCAAGAACTTTCGCCTAGTCTGTGTGGGACGCCGAGAGTTTGATACAAAAGCTTTTATGGCTTTTTTTGTGAAGAATTCCCGGGCTAAACTTGATTCAAAAACCGTAGCTAATTTTGCTAAGCGTGTTATTTATTTCAAAGGAGATATTGATGAGCCAAATAGTTTTTCAGAGCTTCAGCATGTGATTGCTGATCATAAAATTGGTAAAAAACATGATTGTTTTAGCCGTTTGTACTATTTTGCCACAGCGCCAGAATATTTTGCCCCAATTGCCTCTATATTAAAGCATCAGGGGTTGTTGATTGGTTGCGGTGAACATGAGCGCACAATCCGCATTTTAGTCGAGAAACCTTTTGGGACCGATCTAAGATCTGCACAGACTTTAAATAAGGAACTGTTAAAATTCTTCACCGAAAAACAGATTTATCGTATTGATCATTATTTGGGCAAAGAGACTGTGCAGAATTTGTTAGTCACTAGGTTCGCTAACGACTTTCTCGAGCCAATTTGGAATCGTGATTATATTGACCACGTTGAGTTAAGCGTGTTTGAAGATGTTGGTGTGGGGAATAGGCTTAACTTTTTTGATCAAACTGGAACGTTGAAAGATTTGGTGCAGAATCATGTTGTGCAAATGTTGGCGTTGATTGCTATGGAAGAACCGAAAGACTTAACGCCAGAATCGATTCGCTCAGAAAAGCTTGGCGTGCTCAACGCTTTGAAAAAGTTTACAGCTAAAACCATTAGTGGGAACGTTGTTCGTGGCCAGTACAAAGAGTACAAAGACGAAGTAGGGAAGCGTACTGCAACTGAAACTTTTGTCGCGCTAAAAACTTTTGTCGACAACAAGCGTTGGAATGGCGTACCGTTCTATATTAAAACTGGAAAACGTCTAGGTAAAAAAGTTACAGAGATTTCTGTTCATTTCAAAAAACAATGTAACTTGTTTGGAACCGATCGAGCCAGTAACGTTTTAACCCTTCGCATTCAACCGGATGAAAGCGTGCAGTTGCAGATTAACAACAAAGTTCCTGGGTTTGGAATTCGTTTGCATACTGGCAGTTTAGATTTTGGTTACAAGACCGCGTTTCTTACTGAAATCCCTTCTGCTTATGAACGCTTGTTCTTAGATTTCATGCAAGGCGATCAACGTTTGTTTATGAGCAAGGAAGAAATTGAAGCCGCTTGGAAATTTACCGACAGTCTGGTAAACAATTGGGATAACAAAAACGCGCCGATTCAAGCTTATGCTTCTGGAACTACCGGACCAAAACAAGCAGAGGCTATGATAGCAAAAGACGGCCGTAGGTGGTGGACTAAGTAATCAAAAAAATATATGCAAAAGCGAGCTTTCATAATTCACGGATGGGAAGGCTTTCCTGAAGAAGGGTGGTTCCCATGGTTAAAGAATGAACTTGAGAAGCAGGGTTTTATAGTAGCAGTGCCTCAAATGCCCGATGCTGAACAACCTAGAATTGAAAAGTGGATTCCCAAAATAGCCGAAGTAGTCGGTCAGCCCGATGATCAGACTTATTTCATTGGTCATAGCATGGGTTGCCAAGCGATTGTTCGATACCTTGAGACTTTGCCACCAGAAGTAAAAGTTGGTGGTGCTGTCTTCGTTGCTGGATTTTTTAAACGCTTAACAAACATTGACGATGATCCTGCAAGCCAGGAAACTGAAAAGCATTGGTTACAGAGTCCTTTGGACTGGGAAAAGGTCATATCTCATATTGATAAAAGCGTAGCGATTTTTTCTGACAATGATCCATTCGTACCTTTGAATAATCAGGATGATTTTGTTCAGCACCTTAATTCAACAGTAATTATCGAACATGGCAAGGGTCATTTCAGTGGACCGACAGACAAAGTCACTGAGTTACCGGTGGCGTTAGAGGCATTATTAACCATATCTAAATAATCATATGCAACTCGCACTATTTGGGTTAGGGAAAATGGGGATGCAGATTGCTAAACGTCTGCATAAAAATGGCTTTGAGGTTTTGGCCTGGAATCGTTCGCCAGAGCCACGTCAAGCTTTTGTCGAATTTGGTGGAAAAGCTTTTGAAACAGAAAAGGAAGTTATTGATGCGCTGACAGATTCACCGCGCGTGTTTTGGATAATGCTTCCCAACGATGTTGTCGAAGAATTTATTTTTGCTGATCACGGTTTGCAACAATACCTACGTGAAGGTGATATTGTTATTGATGGTGGTAACTCGTTTTACAAAGACAGTGTGCGTCGGGCAAATACACTTCGTGAAAAAGGAATCCACTATTTTGATAGTGGAACTTCTGGGGGAGTGTGGGGCGAGAAAAATGGATTTGCTTTGATGGTTGGTGGTCCTGCCAATATTTGGCCAACGGTTGAGCCAATTTTCAAAACCCTTTCTAGTGGAAGCAACTATGGTTTAGTCGGTGATAGTGGCGCTGGTCACTTTGTGAAAATGGTTCATAACGGGATTGAATACGGCATGATGGAAGCCATTGCCGAAGGTTACAGCGTTATGCACGCTAGTCCGTTTAAAGTTGATCTACCTCAAGTCACCAAGATTTATCAGGAAGGTTCAGTTGTTCGTTCTTGGTTGATTGATTTGATGGCCAACATTTTTGCTAATGAAGATATTGAAAATACAACTGGCCTGGTGCGAGCAACTGGCGAAGGGGAGTGGACTATCAACGCTGGTAAAGAACTTGGGGTTGATGTCCGCGTAATTGAAGCATCACTTCAAGTTCGACGCGAGTCTGAACAACCAGAAAATCAAGACCAATTCCGTAACAAAATTTTAGCATTACTCCGTAAACAGTTCGGTGGTCATGCGGTTAATAAAAAGTAATATGGTAGCGTATTCTCCTCAAGAAATCAAACTGTTTAAGAAGCTCAATAGTCCTGCGAA
This sequence comes from Candidatus Doudnabacteria bacterium, assembly GCA_020850635.1. Classification (GTDB taxonomy): domain Bacteria; phylum Patescibacteriota; class Doudnabacteria; order UBA920; family UBA920; genus JADZEH01. The sequence goes on from JADZEH010000032.1 coordinate 13,155, forward strand.
AATTCAGGACTATTTAAATACTTTAAAACACAATAAGAAAGATACGTGGCGATCTCCGCGAAACGTTATCAAACACAAAGAAGCCTATTGTATTGAAGGGGCCATTTTAGCTGCGGCAATCTTAGAGTTTCATGGCCATAAACCTTTGATTATGGACATTCGTGGCGCTCATCCTGATGTTGATCACGTTATTGCACCTTTCAAATTAAACGGTTATTGGGGAGCGATTAGTAAAACCAATTACGCCGTTCTGAGATATCGTGAGCCAATTTACAAAACACTCCGTGAATTAGTCATGTCATATTTCCATGAGTATTTCTTAGATAATGGCATTAAAACTTTACGCGATTATTCTGTGCCACTAAACTTGAGAAAATTCAAGAAATACAACTGGCAAACTAGCGAACAAAGTTTGGAAGACATTGCGGAATACATCGATACAATCAAACACATCCCGATTATCAATAAGAAGCAAATAAAAAATCTGCGTAAAGCAGATAGTTTAGAGATTGCGGTTGGTAAGCTCAGAGAGTGGCCAAAGAAACGTTAGTGCGAAAGCTTGAGTTCGCTACCGGCAGCATCATCGAGAAGCCAAATAACGTTGCCAGAGATTTGAGCAGCGGGAACGTTGACACTTTCGCCTTGGGTTAAAATTTTGTGAACCATCTCAGCTTTGTCTTCTCCGGTAATGAGGAATATTACAATATAGGCGTTGTTGATAAGTTGAGAAGTAAATGACAGTCGTTCGGCTGGAGGCTTTGGTGAGTTTCGTTCAATGGCGATCATCCCCGTGCCTTCTGTAATTTCGTGATCGGGAAATAGGGAAGCGGTGTGACCATCAGGCCCCATGCCTAAATAGATAAGATCAAGTTTTGGTAAATCACCACCAAAAACTTTTTGAATAGTTTTTGTGTAAGCATTAGCAGAATCTTCAAGTGTGGTCTCAGTTGGAATTGGGTGAACGTTTTCTGCTGGGATCGGAAGTTCATCTATAAATAGAGCTTTGGTTGAGCCGAAAGTGCTGTCGCTGTGGTCGTAGGGGACGAATCGTTCATCACTCCAAAAAATATGAACAACACTCCAGTCAATCGCATCTTTATACTGCTGTTGTAGTAAATATTCATACATGGCTTTGGGAGTAGTGCCACCAGAAAGAGCGACTAAGAATTTCCCTCGAGCTGCTATGGCTTCGATACCAATTTTCACGAAATGCTCAGCGCCATCACGGGCAACGCTATCGGGATTGGGGTGAAGAATGACAATTGGTCGGGCCATGTGTTTTTAAATAAATATTGCTATAATAACTGTATTGTATGCCATATATCCTTGCTTTGACAATTTTATTAGCACCGACTTATGTTCTTCGGTTTAATCTGTATGGACTTCCAACCAATGCGTTGATGGTTTGGCTAGGTTTGGTTTGGGTTTTCTTTGTTGTATGGTTGATGTTTACGAAGCGCGCCAAGAGTTTCTTTGCTAGTGTTTTGGGCCATGATCGACGTTTGTTGATAGCCATTGGGCTGTTCTTGTTGGCTGGACTCGTCTCACTATTTGTTGGTGGTTTCACTGTTCCGAAGCTCGGTCAGTGTATTGTCTGGTTTATTCAGCCTATCGGCACGTACTTTATTGTAAGATTTGTGGTTACTGAAAAAGCTCGCACAAAAGATTTACTGGTTAACGCGATGTACGCTGTTGTGGGATTGGCTGGAGCTTATGCCATCGCTCAATATTTTACTTTAGTCGGTTTGCCGTCTGATTGGTGGGGGAACAGCGCTGAGCCAAAACGAGCGATTAGTTTTTTTGCTCACCCTAATGCGTTCGCGCTTTTTATCACCCCTGTTCTTGCCTTTTTAATACCACATACGTTAGAAGCGTTTCAGCGCGTACGTCATCATAAAAATTCTGCATTTTTAGTCTTGGCTTGGGGGCTTGGTGCTGTGGGATTATTACTGTCACTGTCGCGTGGTGGTTGGCTGGGTTTACTGGCCGCCGCCGTTTTGTTCGTCATCATTAGTATGAACAAGCGCTTGATGCTTGCCGGCTTGGGTTTATTGATTGTCCTTGGGTTCATTGTGGTAGCTGTTCCGAATCTGCGCTATCGAGTCTTACTGCCGTTCCACGGTGAAAAATCTAGTGTAGCTCGTTTGAGTTTATGGGACACCGGTACCAAGATGATTAAAGACAGTCCGCTAGTAGGGAAGGGCTTGCTTGGTTTTAATATGAACTGGGAGAAGTACAACACGGACCCAGGGCTTAATCCATACCCGGCGCCTCATAACATCTTCTTAAATTTTTGGATTGAAACTGGTCTTCTTGGTTTGATAAGTTTTTGCGCGATCTCGTTTTTTGCGTTTGTGAAGGGCGTGAAGAATCGTCGTAATTTGTTTGCGTTGGGACTCACATTGTCTATCGTGGCCATATTCGTTCATGGTCAGATTGATGTTCCTTACTTAAAGAATGACTTAGCTCTGCTGTTCTGGATTATGCTCGCAGCTTTCTTATGAAATCAATTTCTAATACTGAAAAAGTTATTTATAGCGCTGGTGTGGTTTTGGCGATTATGGTTTATGTTATTACCATCCAGCAAAATCCAATTTTTGAGATAGCGTCATTACGTTTAGCTCGCAGTTTTGGTTTGATTTCTTTTGGCCTTTTGTTTTTGTCTTTAGTCGCATCGCCTTTGTACAAAGCTTTCCCCGAAGTTCCGGGCAAGCTGTGGTTTACCAAAGCGGCTAAACCTTTTGGAGTCTCTGCATTTTTCTTTGCTTTGCTTCACGGTCACTACGCGTTTTTCAAAGTTTTAAGAGGGTTTGAGGGACTATCATATCTCTCAACTCGGTATTTATTGGCAGTTGTAGTTTCAACTCTAACCTTAGGGTTGTTGGCAATTCTGACCGCAATCTCATTTGAGTTTGTGACTAAAAAACTTGGTGAAAGCTGGAAGTGGCTTCGCAAATTAGTGTATGTTGTGGCTTTCTTGGCACCATTGCATGCGTTGTTGATTGGAAGTCATTTCACGAGTGGAGATAGTCTAATCGGGCAGGTTTTTATTTTCTTGTGGTTGTTGTTGTTATTGCTTCAAGAGATTTGCTTACATCAGTATCTGTGTAAGCGGTATTCTCAAATCCATCCTAAAATTACCGGCGGTATTTTGATTATATTTTTCTCAGTAATATTTTATATAGTTCTCCTCACTGATACCTTTATTTCACATCATAATGTCTAATCAGAAACTGTCGTTATTACTTATCTGTGCTCTATTGTTTCTTCCAAACAACCTCTCGGCTCATACTCTGGAAAATGTTAGTAGTATTGGGGCAGTGTTACATATTAATCCCGATGATAACCCTGTGGTGAGACAGCCAGCGACTTTAGTTTTCTCGATGTCGGATCAAGAGAACCTTTTTAATGCAAAGCAGTGTGCTTGTACTTTAAGCATTAAGAGAGGAGAAGATGATTTAGGGAGTTTAGACGTTAGTGCTATTTCGCTTGATAAACTTGAATTGGTTTATACGTTTCCCGAAGTGGGTCTATACACTTTAACTTTAAACGGGATTCCAAAAGATGGCGCAATTTTTGAACCATTTAATTTGGATTTTGATTTGCAAGTAGAGCGCACTGAGGCTGCTGTCGGTACAGATTTTAAAACTTTTTTACTCACGCATGGGCTTCACATTATTTTGTTTGGCGGAGCGTTTGCTGTAGTCTTTGCTATCCATTTGCGCGACTTGTATCGTAAACGAAAGCAGTCAAAACTCTAAACTTCAGCCTTGTCTTAGAGCTATTGCAAGAATGGGGAATATGTTAAAATAGGAAGTAGATTTATTATTCACTGTGTTTTTATGAAAAACTTGATAAAGCAGTATGGTCTGTATGCCGCTTGGGGAGTCGCCGCTTTAGCGGTTATCGGGAGCCTGTATTTTAGTGAATTTTTAGACTTACCGCCGTGTGTGTTGTGTTGGTATCAGAGAGCTATGATGTACCCTATGGCTATAATTTTATTGATCGGCATGATTCGCAAAGATTTGAAAGTTTGGGTTTATGCTTTGCCGTTAAGTATTATCGGTTTACTCGTAGCTATTTACCATAACTTGTTGTACTTTAAGATTTTGCCAGAGAGTGCTGCGCCATGTGTTGCAGGTATTTCGTGTACTACTCAGTTTCTTCAATTTTTCGGATTCATAGATATCCCATTAATGTCATTAATCGCGTTTGTCGTTATAACTGCATTGCTTTCGGCTTACGCTTGGATTCAAAAGCATGACTAAAGAAGTAAAGATTATCATTGTTGTCGCTGCGTTAGTATTGTTAGGTGGGGCCGCATTATTTATGTTTGGTAACCCTCAGCCAAAAGAGGCGGGGCAAGCGGTGGATAGCCAGTCTCTGGTTCGCGAAAATAGCCGCATGACAGGGAAACGCGATGCGAAGGTGACGGTAGTTGAGTTTGGTGATTTTCAGTGTCCAGGATGTGCTTATGCCGATCCAATTCTGAAAGAAGTTATAGCAGCTTACAAAGACAATCCCAACTTTAACTTCGTGTTTAGAAACTTTCCTTTAAATGGTATCCATCCAAATGCGCAAGTTGCGGCTGAAGCGGCTGAAGCAGCGGGTGGGCAAGGTAAGTATTGGGAAATGCACTATCGTATTTACGAAACTCAGACCGATTGGGCTTCAAGTCAAGATGCGAAAGGCTACTTTGTGAACCTTGCTCGTGAACTTGGTCTAGATGTTGGAAAGTTTGAAAGTGAATTGAATCAAGGAATTTATCGAGAAATTGTTCGCACTGACACTGCTGATGGTGAGTCTATCGGTGTTAACAGTACCCCAACCTTCTTTATCAATGGGGTGAAACAAACAGAAATTCCTACATTTGAAGAATGGAAAACTTTAATCGACGCTGAGCTAGCTAAGTAAGTGATTCAAATTTAAAAAACGCTCCAGATTGAGCGTTTTTTTTCAAAGGAAATATTTTTAGATTAACGCAACTTTTTTCTTAAAGTAAAGTTGGCGAGTAAGCTTCCACAAATAATTAGAGCAACATAAATTCCAAGGAAGATAAACACAGAAGGGCGAACGGTGCGGGGGAGAATGCTAATGATGAAAATGCTGTACCAGGAGACTATTGAAATAGTTCCGCTAATAGCTAGTAACCAAATATTTTTTCCAAGAAGTCCGAGTGATAAAGTTTGACCGACTGCAGACCGTAAGACCGGAAAAATCTTTTTCATAAATACAAAACCGTTGATCAAGACAACCGCGACCATAATTAACTTGGCTTGCCAACGTGGTGAAGCGAGCATAGGAATTGAACCACGTTCCATGTAGATTAGGGTAAACATGGTTGCGCCAGAGACAATCAAAATAATTAATCCAATCCAAATTACACGAGATAGAGTTTTGAGTGTGTTGAACTTTTCTTGAGTGATCGTTTTTTCATTCACGCTTTTTAGAAACATGACATCGCTAATTGTGGCACCGCCAAGTCCTAAAGCAAAACCAAGTAAATGAGCTGTGAGAGCAATGAGTTCGTAGTCCATCTGGTTATAAAAGTTAGTGATTATAGTATAAGCATATCAAAAATTTGCTAAATATTCAGTTTATACCGCCTAAAATTATAAATCTGCGCATAAATACAACCAAAATCTAAGTTAGAGACTAGCGGATAAGCTCTAACTTTGGGTATAATTATCAATACTGATTCGTAAACGAAAAGAAACGGAAACAAAAATGACAAAAAAACATAGTTATACTATTTTTACCGCGATATTAGCATTATCACTGCTTTTCCCAGCCTCAACCCCGGTTCGTGCTCAACTTAGCACTATCCGTACGATTGTTTTTCCGGTAATTGGTGCTGCGACATATAGTGATGACTTTGGTGATGGACGTTCTGGTGGTCGTACCCATGAAGGTAATGATATCTTCGGTAAAAAAATGTGGCCATTAGTTGCTGCTGTCGATGGTACTATTTCGACCGTGGTTTATCCGCAAGCGACATGGGGATATAGTGTCACCATCCGTGATGCTGATGGCTATCGTTACAACTATTTGCACATTAATAACGACAACCCTGGAACTGATGATGGGCAAGGCGGTGGGTTTTTCGCTTATGCTCCAGACGTGATGCGTGGTAATAAAGTTGTGAAGGGTCAGCTCATTGGTTGGATGGGTGATAGTGGAAATGCCGAAACGACAACAGCGCATTTGCATTTTGAAATTCGCACTCCTGACGGCCAACCATTTAGCCCTTATCAAAGTTTGCGCAACGCAACGAAGATAGCCGTTCCTATAAATCATCCTGCGTTACCTCACGAAATTTTACCTTTTGAATCGTTCAGTGGTGGTGCTTCTATTGCTCTTGGAAATTTAGATGATGATAGTAGTGTAGAAGTTGTTGCTGGTGCGAGGGTTGGGGGTGGTCCTCTTGTTCGCACATACGAAACTACAAACAAAGTTATCGATTCATGGTACGCTTACGACCCTAATTTTTTTGGTGGAGTTGATGTCGCCACAGGAGATGTAGATGATGACGGAGTTGATGATGTAATAGTGGCGCCTGGTCCTGGCGGTGGCCCTCATATCAAAGTTTACGAAGCCGATGGCAAGAAAATAATTACTGAATTCATGGCCTACGACCCGTTATTCAGGGGTGGGGTAAATGTGACTTCGGCCGATGTTTTAGGTGACGATGACGCTGAGATTATTACTTCTCCCGCAAGCAAGGGTGGTCCTCACGTGAAAGTTTTCGATAGTAAAGGAAAGTTGTTGAAAGAGTTCATGGCCTACGACGGGAATTTCACCGCCGGGATTGATATTGCCGCAGCCAAAGGACGAACTAAAAACGTCATTGCTACCGCGCCAAACGCTGGTGGGGGCCCGCACGTTAAACTTTTCGATGAAGACGGAAAAATGACTGAAGAACTCATGGCATATGATGGTAATTTTCATGGGGGAGTTCGCATTGCCGCAAGTGCAAGTAGTGCTCGTACTGAACCAACGATCCATGTAATGCCAGCGAGTAAAGGTGGTCCACATCATAGAACAATTTCGATGAGTGGGACGTTGAGTGATGGTAGTTTGGTTGCTTTTGAGCCGTGGTGGAATGGTGGTTATGATATTGCCGTTCGTGGTACTACGGTCTTTGTCAGTTCAGTTGGTGGACGCCGAACTACAATACGAAATATAAATTTCAATAGTAGTTTTAGTGACGAAGAGCCTCGTCGTCGTAGAAGTTATTAGTGAGTAAAACACCCCTAGGCAAGGGGTGTTTTATTTTAGAAAGATTTTAACTTTTTCTATTGACTGTGGTTGCAGGGAATTGATAAGATCAAATCTTGTATTATTAACAAACAACATATATGCAAGAAACAACAACAGAGGTTCAGTCAGTAGCGACAGCAGTTCAGCCAGCAATTTTTTCCACAGTGGTTCAAGGAAGTGGAAAAACTTATTTCTTTGATGTTCGCCAGGCTAAGTCTGGCAAACAAAGCAAATATATTCAGATTACTGAGACTCGTTTGCACGAAGGCCAAAGAATTCGTCATAGCGTTACCGTGTTTTCCGATCACTTAGACGCTTTCCTTGATGCTCTAGCCGCCGCTAAAGAGAATATGGTCTAGGATATTTGACTAGAGGTTGGCAATAATTTATCCTGAATAAAAGTAAGGCTACTGAAATGAACGAAGAAAAAATCCTCTCCAAATTAATAGAACACGATGAACGCTTGGATCGCATCGAGCAGAACATGGCTACGAAAAGCGAGCTTGGTGCGCTTAGTAATGCCATAGATAAAGTTCTAGTAATTGTCCAAAAGCTTGATCAAGAGAGAATCTTTACATACAAGTGGATAAGCAGGATAGAGGGTGATATAGATCGAATTAAACGACGATTAGATATAGCATAAACAAAAGCCCCCAGCTGGGGGCTTTTTACATTGACCAAACCATCAAAAATAGCTATAATACTAGCACATATTCCGCAAGTCGCGGTATTTTTTAATCCATGGCCAACAACAACGTCATCTTAAGATTCTCCGATGTAAGCTTCGATTACGGACACGACAAACAAGTCCTCGATGAAGCTAGTTTCAGCGTGCACGCTGGTAGTCGTATCACCCTCATGGGTCAGAACGGTGCGGGTAAAAGCTCTCTGTTTAAAATGATCATGGGTGAGCTTCAGCCTAAAGAGGGAAGTATCAATCGTACGCCAAACGACATCTCTGTGGCCATCGCACATCAGGTTATGCCTAAAGACATGAACGGCTTAACTGTTCGTGAATTCTTCGCTACGGCTTTCAAAGAAACTAAATATAATCTCGACAAACTCATCGCTGAAGTGTTGGAAGTTGTTCATCTTACTGTTGACCTTGAAAAGAAAATTAGTGATTTGTCTGGTGGTCAGCAAGCCCGCCTTTTGTTAGCTCACGCACTTATTCAAAACCCCGACATCTTGTTACTCGATGAGCCAACTAACAATTTAGATCAGCAAGGCATCGAACACCTGACAGGGTTTCTCATGATGTACGAAAAAACTTGTATTGTCATTTCGCATGATGCCGATTTCCTTAACGCTTTCTCAGACGGCGTGTTGTATCTCGACGTGTTCACTCACAAGATCGAGCAGTATCAAGGTAACTACTATGATGTAGTCGAACAGATTGAAGAACGTATTAAGCGTGAAAATTTGCAGAATGCTCGAATGCAAATGCAGATAAAAGAAAAGCGTTCACAAGCTGAAGTCTTTGCCCACAAAGGTGGGAAGCTTCGTGCTGTGGCGAAGCGCATGCGCGAGTCTGCGGAAGAAGCCGAAGAGAGTATTGTTAGTGTTCGTCAGGAAGACAAAGTCATTCGTGAGTTTACCATTCCGGCACAAGAGTTTGATATTCACTTCAATGGTAAAGTTGCTGAGTTTACATCTGTCACAGCTTTGAAGAATGGCAAACCAGAAACAAAAGATATTGCTGTAACACTGCGTAAAAATACCCACCTGTTAATTGCTGGTCCGAACGGCATTGGTAAGAGTACTTTGTTAGAACAGATTGCTAGCGGTAAAGGCGAAGGGTTTAAATTGGAGAAAGATGTAAAGCTTGGCTATTACAAACAAGATTTTAGTAACTTTGATTATAATCAAACTGCGTACGATTGTTTACTTGAAGTTATGCAGATAAAAGATGAGCATACGCTTCGTTCTACAGCTGCAGGGTTTTTGTTAACAGGGAAGTTGCTCGCTAACAAAATCGAAGCGCTCTCAGAAGGTCAAAAAGGTCTACTCGCGTTCTGTCGATTATTGTTGATGAAACCAGGCTTACTTATTCTCGATGAGCCAACTAACCATATTAATTTCCGACATTTGCCCATAATTGCTAAAGCGCTGGATGAATACCAAGGCGCGATGATAATGGTCTCGCACGTTCCCGACTTCGTCTCCCAGATACGCATAGATGAAGTCATAGACTTAGATGCTTAAAACACCCTAAAGATAGGGTGTTTTTGTATGTATTGACAAAAAAGGAAAAATGTGATACAATATATATTATTTTTTATGACTAGTTTGGCTAGAAAAGCATGGAAAAAGTTCTTTGTTTTTCTAGCCTTTAATTAGGCGAAAAGCGCATAGCGCTTTATTCTGGTGGATTGGAGGATACTATCGTGAAGTACTTTCTCACGATCGTAATCATGATCGCTTGTCTCAGAGTGGACGTTGTTGCTGAGCCGGCATGGCTCCTGTGGGGTGACCCTCAGAACGTTCAGTTCGACGAACAGCGGCAAGTCTATCTCAACGGCAACACTGCTGTTGAGACGTGGCGATTTCTCACCTCTGATCCAGAACTCCGCAAGGAGTTGCTGAAACCAGAGGAAGTTCCGGTACAGAAGACGTTCGTGCTCGTGTTCAGGTGTCCGAAAGGACTCAAGCCCGAAGACTGTTACGCTGCGATCTTCGCGGGGACGCAGTCCAGAAAGAATCGGTTTGTCTTGATCAACGTCGAGCAAACCGCGAATTACGAACGACAGTATCGCGTATGGCCACACCTCGGCGTGCTCTACGTCGGGACCGCTGTTCATCAGCAGGGGTGGGACGTGGTACTGTGGGACGAACTCGTTCAAGGCCACGTTTCGCTTGAGGAGCTCGTAGAGCCGGGCGATATTGTCGGCCTGAGTCTCGTTGTCACGGGAATCGAACGTGGTCTTGAGTTGGCGCGACAAGCGAAGAGTTTGGGCGCTCGATATGTGATCGCGGGTAACGACTCGGCGATCTTCAGATCGAACCAGATCCTTCGACTGCCGGGTAAGCCGATTGACGTGGTGTTCACTTCCAACAGTCTCACGGCCGTGCGCCGGTTCTTTCGTGCAATCGAGTACGGAGAAATCGGCAGCGTCAGTATCTCTGACGTAGAGACTGAGCCAATTGCCGTCCAACGTTCGAACGAACGCCAGCAGTTGTATGTCGAGATTGGGCAGCGAAATGGGCAGAGACGAGACGGGACGTTCGATAACGACGACGTCTTCGTCGTTCCACAGTTCGATCTGTTTCCTGCGAGCTACTGGAATGAGGTTTGGTCGAACTACCGCGAGGTCTTCGGACACAAGCATTCCAATCCGGAAACCGTAAAAAACGCGATCGCCTTGTTCGCTCAAGGGTGTACTCGGACGAAAGGCAAGGATGCCTGTACCTACTGCAGTATTGCAGGGGTCGCAGACGTCCGCGTTCCTTCCGAGCAGTATCTTCGAGCGACGGTGGAAGCCTATCAACGTTTTGGCATTGATGCGGTGTTTAACACCACAGACTCTGCCTACGAAATGAAGAAGGTCGTCGATCAACTTCAGAACGTTGGGGCGCGCTTCAAGGCCCTGACTATCTACGGTCGGGCTCAGGGGATTACGGAGAAGCCGGAATTGTTGGACGAGTGGCAGAAGGTCGTCAACGATCGACTGCTCATAAACGTCGGTATGGACTCTGGCGATTCGGAGTCACTCCACGCTGGCATCATCAAGTCGTCACTCAAGACGGGATCGAGAGTCAGTGAGAATCATCTGGCGGTGCGGTATATCGCTGCAAGCGATGCTCACCTCCATTACTCTCTGATATTCGGTTCTCCTGGAGAGACGACCGACTCGTGCGAACGAAGCATCGAGTTCTTGGAGTGGTCAACGGCTACGCTTAGGCAGCAGTTGGACTTGGTTGAGACGGACATCTTCTGGCTCAACTACGGTTCACCGGCAGCCCGCGTGTTCCATGACTACCGCTATGCCCAGGAGCTCGCTGCGCTAGCGAACAAGTCGATCTCTCGAGAAGAGTGGCGTTCTACCTTCGCTCAGTATGCTGAGGAACTCGTTGTTCCCCCGCAGGCTCAGGAAGGCTGGTTCCGACACTTCACACGAATCGACATGGACACGGCGCAGAGCTACAACCGGCGCGCCGCCGAAATCATGGCTCGACACGAAGGAGGGATATCGGGCCGTGCATTCAAGCCCTCGTAACGGGGGAGTCGAGCAACCGACTAGATAGTTTTGCTGAGGAACAAGTTGCTTTGTTCCTCCCTTTTTTTAACTGATAACTTGGTTGTCATTTGAAATACGGGACTTAAAAACACTAGCTTAAGGCTAGTGTTTTTTTGTTGAAGATTTTTATTTCAGAAGTTTCGATAAGTCTTCTCAGAACGTAAACCTACTTGCAGGACTAGTAGTTTATCGTCGTCAATTTTAAAAATTATTCTTAGTTTCCCATGACGTACTCGAAATACATTTTTCTGACCTTTTAGATGTACTATGTCTAAGCCCGAATAGTTTCTCGCTAACAATCTAACAATAAGATAATCAAAAGCTGTCTTATATTCTTTTGGTAGTTTTGCGAGAGCTTTTTTTATCTTGTCCATTTCGTAGAGCGTTAGCTATGTCTTCTACAGGAATACCATCTTTTTTGATTTCTGTAAAATCGATGATAGTTTTCCAGTTTAGTTCGTCGCTAATAGGGGATATTCTAAACAATGGCTTAGATTTTTTGAGCACTATAAATGACTGACCAGAATTAACTTTTTTGGTCACAGCTTCAACGTTTTCTCTAAATTCTTTTAATCCAATGAGTTTTTCCATATATGGTACTTAATTATTTTAAGTTTATCTTAAGATTAACTTAGTGTCAAGTTGTTATTTTATAAAGATTTTAGAAAATCTTTAGAATTTCTTGATTTGTTGTGGATTAGTATGCTAGGGTATTAAGATTTAACAATTTATCGAAATATATGAAAAGGACTCAATACCTTGGTTTGCGCAGGTTAGTAGTTAGTTTCCTAGTATTTTTGGTTATTGTAATGCCTTTAAGGCCAGTATTCGCTCAGGAAGTGGAAGCATCTGTTCCTGTGACCACAGAACCCGTTCAGCAAGAACCTCAGGCGATTAGTGAGCCTGAGCCAACTTCTATGGCAGATGAAACTCCTATCCCAACTGAGCAAGCAGACGAATTAGGCACAGATAAAACCGAGGCTCCTATTGGAGACGAAGATCCTGTGTCAGAAGAAGCTGTGGTTAAAGAAGATGAACCAAAGCCGGAAGAAGAAGTCGCTAAAATCTTTGGAGGTACCCAGGGTGTTGGATTACAATTTAAAATTCCTTCTGAACCTCAAAACTCTGTTGATGAATCAACGGGAGCTTTGATTTATGAGTATCCAATAGTGATGCCAGAGGGTCGTTTAGGTATGACCCCAGCGGTGTCATTAAAATATAATTCTCAGAATATTACCAAGGTAGATTCGATCGTTGGATTAGGCTGGGAGCTGACTATTCCTTACATTCAACGTGAACGTGCTAAGGGAGTAGAAGGTATTTATACAAAAGCTAATTTCGTAACGTCTTTTTCGGGGAATCTTGTCCCCACAACAGATATTAGTTCTAGCCCGTACACCGTGTATTATTCTGAGGTTGACGATGGAAGCTTTCAAAAGCACACATTCAATTCTGATAATACATGGACAATGACAGATAAATCTGGAAGGGTTTATACTTTTGGCGCCACAGCTGCCTCACGGCAGGATAACCCTGTTGATACTAGTCAGGTTTATAAGTGGATGATCTCCAAGATTAGTGATGTTCATGGTAATGAGATTCAGTATTCTTACACAAAGGACAATGGCCAAATTTATCCCAGTCAAATAGTCTATACATATCATTCCACTTCACCAGCTATTCACAACGTCTCGTTTACTTATAATTCTCCAAGTAGTTACGGAGCCACTACATATAATGCGGCTTTCCCAGTTGTTACTAGTAAGGTTTTGGCTACGATTGATGTCACTACAACGGCTATTAATGGTGTTAGTACAAACAGTTATTCTTTGGTAAATACCAATGCCCAATTTATTAAGCAAAAATTAGTTACACGCATTGACAGAAGCTACACAAGTACTATCACCGAATCAGTTCCATATAGTGAATCTACTAGTTTTTCTTACTCAACTAAAACTCCAGGGTGGCAGCAAGGTACTCATTCCTTAGAAGGGTATTTAGTAAGAAATTCAGATTATATTTACAAAGATATTTTTACTGCTGATTTTGATGCCAATGGGTTTACTGATGTGTTAATTTCTCATCACGATATTCCCAGTCAAAAATATAATAGATTGATGATGAACAATGGCTCAACTTTCACTGAGTCTAGCTCCGCATGGTCTTTGCCCACACACGATTTGAGTTCAAATGCATTTATTGCAGATATTAATGGAGATAAGTACCCAGATTTATTACCTAGGCAGTCTGATCCAAACCCTGTTTATTTAAATACAGGAAGTGGTTTTTCCGTTGATAATTCAAATAATTGGAAAATTTCGACATATGTGCCTGAGGCGCTTATTTGTGGTGCCAATGTCGGTGATTCAAATTCATTTGATACCAATTCTTTCTTACATGATATTAATGAAGATGGAAAAAACGACATCGTATTCTTTGGGGGAAGTTCCGACTTCAGGGTTTTTCTAAATAATGGAAACGGTTTTACTCTCTCAAATAACTACACCTTTACTCCACAATCAGGAGCTAATTTTACTATCCCCACGGTGTGTACCGGGGATTTAGATGCGGACGGCTATCAGACATTGATAGATGTCAATAACGACGGATTAAAAGATTACTTCCATGTAACCCATGGTACTTACTTAAATACTGGTTCTGGCTTTGCTTACGCAGCATCTTACCAGATTGATACCGCGGAGATGGATCGGACTGGTTTGGGGGATGTGAATGGTGACGGATTATTAGATTATATAGGTTTTAAATGGACAAGCGGGGGAAATTATTGCGCTCGCTTGTTATTTAATGATGGAAATGGTTTTAAACAAATCAACCCCACAAACTATCCAACAAATTGCGACAATTCCGGTGTTTGGGATTTTTCAAATCTTAGCTACACCGGGGGAAATTCCAGTTTTTTCGGTACTTTAATGGATCTCACCGCGGACGGTTTACCAGATATCGTTGGTAGATTCTCTTCTTATGATATAAGGGGAAAAGTAAGGGCTGTTAATGACGGGGTGAGTTCCTGGGTTAATAATTCAAATGCTGGAGATCAATGGGTTGATGTTATAGCGCCCTCTTATGGAAAATATTTTGATATTAACTCTGATGGAGTATTGGATTTTATTACACCATTAACTAGTTGGGGTTATGGTACTATGCCTGCCTCGATGACGTATATGGGTAAGCCAAGTATCCCAAACAGACTTACTCAGATTACCAATAGACTTGGAGCTCAGACAGTTGTCGATTTTGATACTGCCCCCACAGATCTTTATGATCGAGATAGTGCGCCAATGCCTGTAGTAAAGAAAATTACGACTCAGAATCTTGGTAGTGGGCAACCTGATATGGTAACCCAGTATGATTATGAAAAAGGTCATTACTCTACCAATCCACTTACTAGCCAAGTAAAATTTGCGGGATTCAGCAAAGTTACCGCCACTGAATCCGGAATTGATTTAACACCTCTTCGTGTTACAGATACATATTTTCATCAAGGTGACAATTCTGATTCTGGAAATAGCGAATATCAAGATCACATCTCAAAAATTGGTAAAGCTTACAGAATTGAGATAAAAGATGGAAGCGGAAATCTATATTCTAAAACCCTGAATACATGGGAGCATGATCAAATATATGAGGGTCGTGATTTTGTTAAGCTTGCTCAAACAATGGAATTTAGTTTTGATGGTAATACAAATCACAGAGATAAAGCTGTGAGTTATGAATATGATAACTTTCTTGGAAATACTACTAAGCGGATAGATTGGGGTGAGGTTACTGGTTCAGCGGATGGGACGTTTACTGATGTAGGTAACGACAAAATAGTTACTGATTTAATATATGCCACTGGTAGTTCCCACGACGTAGTAGAGATGATTTCCTCCGAAATATCTACCGACCAGTCTCTAAACAAAGTAAGCGAGACTCATTATTACTATGATAATTTGTCTCTAGGTTCGATTGATAAAGGAAATGAAACAAAAGTAGAAAAGTGGAAATCTGGCTCTGATTATATTAACGAACAGAAGGCATATAACTCTCTTGGATTAGTAACGCAAACAACTGATCCAAGAGGAAAGAATTTAGTTTATGCATATGATAGTCATAACCTGTTTCCAGCAACGGTTACAAATCATTTAAGTCAGGCAACGCAGTATCAATACCATTATTTCTTTGGTAAGCCACTTCAAGTGACCGATGTAAATAACAGGGTATTTAAAACGCTTTATGATGGCGCGGGTCGTATAATTGAGCAAAGAGAGCCAGATTTAAGCAACCCTACAGCGTTGGTTTCTAAATTTGTAAACACTTATTCAACTTTTGCAGGTGGAGAATTGACACGTCATGTTGAGTACATGAGTGCTTCTGAATACATAGATTCGTATACTTACTCTGATGCCTTGGGACGTGAAGTTCAGCAACGACTAGCTACCGAAGATAGTGGTAACTATAGAGTAAACGATAAAGCTTATGATGCGTTGGGACGTCTGCAAAAAGAGTCATCGCAGTATTTTTCATCCGGAGATGCTAAGACTGTAGCGACAACGACAACTAATCTTTACACAACCACCTCATATGATCCTCTTGATCGCGTTACTGCAATTGCCAATAATATTGGGATCATAACCAACACTTTCGATGATTGGACTACCACAGTAACAGATGCAAGGGGTAAGGTTAAGGTTTTGTACAACGATGCTCGCGGTAATTTAGTTAAAGTTGATGAAAGTAATTCAGGTGCTGTATATACTACTAATTACGAATACAATTCAAATAATAATCTTGTTAAAATCACAGATGCTTTGGGTAACGTCCGTAACTTTACCTATGATGCCTTAGGACGTCGTTTAACTGCTCAGGATTTACATGCCCCGACTGATGTTACTTTTGGTACTTGGACCTACACTTATGATAACAACGGTAATATTACGTCTGTTGTCGATCCTAATAATCAAACCATTAATTATACCTACGACGATTTAGGTCGCCTACTTACAGAAGATTTTACTGGTCAGTCGGAAACAGAACTAACTTATACTTATGATTCAGGTACGGATGGTATGGGTCGGTTGTCTTCTGTAGTTTCTCCCGGAGCTAATACTAGTTACTTATACAACGCACATGGTGGCGTTAAGCAGGAGATAAAAACCATAAATTCCACTTCGTATCAGACAGACTATACTTATGATCGTCAGGGAAATCAGCTAGAGATTACTAACCCAGATGGGTCGAAAGTTAAGTATACCTATAATTTCGGAGGACAACTGGAAACGGTGCAACGTAAAGAAACTACAGATACTTCATTTATAAATGTTGTAAATGATTTTGATTATGGTCCTCATGGAAAAATCACCCTTCAAGTAAACCAAAATGGTTCTCAAACCAGCAACATTTATGACGCTACTAAGCTTTATCGGCTATCCTCTAAAATAACTACTATTAGTGGCGGTTCTAAGGTGCAAGGACTTACATATAGTTATGATAATAATAGTAATATTACTCAGGCCGTAGATAATTCAAATACTAATTCAGTAAAAACTGTTGCATATACCTATGATGATTTAAACCGGTTACTTAGTTCAACAGCAACAGGGGTTGCTGCTGGTCAGTCGACTTATACCGAAGTTTATAGTTACGATGCTATTGGAAACATTCTGACTAAAGCTACTACCGTTGGGGGAGGGGCTACGATAAATACCACGTATTCTTATGCAGGAAGTGCAGGGTCAAGTTATGCAAATCCTCACGCAGTTACTAGTATTTCCGATGGAATAAATACTACCAACTTTACGTATGACAATAATGGTAATATGATTGGAGAAGGAAGTAAGACCTTTGCGTTTGATTATAATAATCGTATGACGCAGTCAGTTGGCGTAAGTGGTAGTGGTCCGACAACCGTTAGTTTTAATTCTCTAGCTGGCGATGGTGCTATTTATCATCAAAGTTCTTCTTGGGATACCGCTCACGATGCTTCGGTGGGTTCGTATGCGTCGTTTACTGTTAATAATTTTTACGTTAGAGCTGGTAAGAATACAAGCACTTCAAATCGTATTGAGCGTGGGTTCTTACCTTTCGACACATCTTCGTTGCCAGACAGTGCAAATATTACGAGCGCAAAACTTAAAGTCTATGTTTATTCTAAATTGAATAATGATAATGACGGTACAGATTGGGTAACTGTGACTCAAGCCACTCAACCCAGTACAACCGTTCTAACAACAGGGGACTACGATTTAGCAGGAAGTATAAATAATCCGGTTGAAGGGGTTGATGCAGGGCAGCGTAAAGATATTACCAATGTAAGTGTAGGTGGTTACTTAACCTTTGATCTAAATGTAACCGGCCGAGGTTGGGTAAACACCAGTGGTTCGACAAAGCTTAGTTTGCGTGAAGGCCATGACGCTACAGATAGCGCTTTTGTGGGAACTTCTGGTCAGTATAACGAGCTACGTATTATATCATCAGAATATACGGGAACCAGCGTTGATCCAATTTTGGAAGTTACTTATGGCAGTGCCCCTCAGGTCGTTACAACAAATTATAAGTATGATCACACTGGCCAGAGAGTTAGCTTATCCAATGGTACGAAAACGGATGTTTATCCGTCAGCTGACTACAATACGGACGGAACGACACCTGTAAAGCACATTTTTGGTGCTGGTCAGACCGTAGCTACAATAAAGGGTTCTGGTGTTGGCGCCACTGCGTACTTAGTTCACACTGATCACCTCACTGGGTCTAGTGCTGTAACTAACAGCGGCGGTACGCTTGAAGAATTGATGGATTACTTCCCATTTGGGAATATTCGTCTCGACCAAAAAGTAGGAAGTTTTGATGAACAGCGTAAATACACGGGGCATGAGTATGACGTGGATACCGGACTTTCCTATATGGAAGCGAGGTATTATAATCCAAATATCGGAAGATTCCTTAGCCAAGATCCGGTCTTTCTTGCTTTGGGAAATGAAGAGGGAGTACAACAGAAAACCCAACAAGAATTACAAGAAATATTATCTGATCCTCAGTTATTGAATAGTTATTCTTACGCACGAAATAATCCGTTAGCCTACATTGACGAAAACGGAGAGTGGCCATCTTGGAGTCAAATCAAAACTGGCTTCCAGACAGCATGGAATGTAGCCAAGCCGTTTGTACAGAACAAGATCAACCAAGTACAAAACTCTTGGAACTCATACAATGCTTATATGGACACTCCCGAGGCGCAGCAGAAGTCTCGAGATGCAGCAATGGGTGGTATGGCTTACCTTGGACCTATTGGCGGAACTGATAGATACTTTGGATTCGGAGTAGGAAGTATTAATTCTGTAGGTAGTGGCGTGAACCTAACGTCCAGAGGAGCACTCCATATACAGAAGGGTCATACTTTATCTGGCCAAGCGCCGGGTAATAATAAAAGTTACTTCTTTAATGATGTTGATTATAAAGGTATAATAACTAAGTATGGCAATCAAGCTAAGGGTGCAATTCAGGGCAATGGCAATGTGCAAAGAATTCTTGATATGGGCCGTCCAGTAGGATGGGATGCTACTACCGGTGGAGCAACTTCATTTATGACTATTATTACCGATAAAGCAGGTACTGTAATTACAAGCCATCCTGGCTTACCAACAACAATCAAAGCTATAGTTAAAACCATTAAAAAGTAGTATATGCAACATATAGGAATTGAAATTGATAATGAGACATTTAGCAAAGAAAAAAGTAGTGAGAATAACTTTGCTAAGGTATTAGGGTATGTGTGGGAGAATACTCAGAAAGAAGATTATCCGTGGATATGGGGCATAGATGCTTATGGTTTAACAGTATTTAATATTCAGCAAACCCCAAATCTCGTAAACGAGTTATCAAAACTGAAAGATAAAGTGCAAGAAGAAGATATTAAAGCAGATATTCAAAGTTTAATAGACTTTATTACAGAGAATATGGAGCAGCACTTATATTTAAAGTTTATTGGAGATTAATAGATTATAGATTGGTAAAGCAAACCACTCCGCACTATGTGCGGAGTGGTTTGACTCATGCAGAGCTTATGGATAAAAAGAAATATGTAATTGATGGAAATAATTTCGACACCTTAGAAGGGTTTTATGATGAGGTAAGTAATGTCTTAATCCCCGGTGCTTCTTGGGGAAGAAACTTTGATGCATTTAATGACATATTATATGGTGGATTTGGTACCCCAGATGAAGGCTTTATCCTAATATGGAAAAATGTAAAGAGATCAAAGTCTGACTTGGGAGATACCGCAACCCTTAAATGGTTAGAAGGAAAATTGCATAATATTCATCCTTCAAATATACCGATATGGAAACAAAGAATAGCTATGCATAAATTAAGGTACGGCGAAACACTCTTTATGATACTAGTAGATATTATCTTAAACCATGAAGATATAGAGCTGAGATTTCAATAAATTAAAAACAGCTATCGTGATGTAATAGCTGTTTTTAATTTGATTTTTTGCGGCCCATCCATTTATTCCCTCGTTTTATTTTACCTTCAATTTTGAATTGAATTGCGCTAGCATCAGATGTCTGATCGGGATCGTCGTATGCTTTTAGTTTTATTGGGATTGAGCCAATTACTTTCACTTCAGTGTTGTTATAAATTACTTCTTTAATGTAATCTTTTAAAAATTCACGAGTCTTGTCGCTGTTGTTACAAAGATTTAATCTTGATCTTACTGATTCGCAATATCTTTTTATACTAGCTTCTATAACTTCTTCTTTATGAAGACTAGGCACCTGATTAAGCAGCTTTGCTTTATTGACATTGTGATTAGTAAGTTCACTATCATAGCTTAAGCACCTTTTTACATATTCGGCTCTATTAATTTTACCGCTGGCATATTGATCAATTGTTTGTTTTCTTTTAGTAGCAAGATCAGCTATTCGCTTTCCATTCTCTTTCAGCTTAGATTCAATTTGTTTTCGGTTTTTCAATTGACCTACATTAGTAGTTAGGCATAACTCTAGTTTGCTCGAGTCAGTCATGCTTTCTTCGATCATATTCATTACGCAAGTGTCTAGTAGCTGAGTTAGTACCTCGGGATTGTTGCATCTCACCAACCCAGTATTCGCAGTTTGTGAATGCATTCGTTGTAAAGAAATTTGGCTACATCTGTAAGCAGTCTTATGAAATATTTTATTTGGATCCGCAACTCTGCGCTTGTCTTTATAAGTCCGGAAGTATGAGGTGAAAAATCTACCACATATTCCGCAGTTAACTAAACCTGAAAGTAACTGTGTTTGCTTCGGGTTTCTATACTGTTCGCTGTTATATTTAATTCTTGCTTGTACCTTATTAAAAAGTTCCTGCGAGATGATCGCAGGAACTTTCACTGGTATCCATTCAGATTTATTTTTGTAAACCTTCTTGCCGTACTTCAGTCCTCTTAGGGGACTATTTGGCTCTTTCACATAAGATCTCGTATTATAGTATTTAATTCCGGTATAAGTGTGGTTTTGCAAAATGTTTTTTAGTTTAGAGGTATCCCAAAGTTTTCGACCCATCTTAGTAATAGCACCAATATTTTCCAGAGTTCGCACTAATTTTGCCCAACTAAATCCAGCAGCGTAGCTTTTGAAAATATATCTAACTGTTTTCGCTTCCTTTTCATTGATTATAAATTTACCTGGCTGAGTGTCGGTTCTGCGAATATATTCATACCCTAAAGCATTGTAACCGTAGTTTAATGGGATGCCTTGCCGTAGCTTGTGTAGCTTTCCTCGCTGGCTGCGTTCAATAATTTTAGCTCTTTCTAATTCTGATACTGCACCAAGTACTGTTAAGGTAAACTTGTTCTCAGGGTTATGGATGTAATCTTTGCCATTAATTATTATTTGCTTTTTGTATTTGAGTATTTCCGCGATAATTAAGTTTTGGTAAGTAACATCTCTGGCTATGCGATCTGAATTTAAGAAGTAGATAGTATCAAACAGGGGAGTCTTAAGATCACTGCGTAGCTGATCAAGTGCAGGTCTGTCGATCTTGGCTCCACTATACCCATCGTCAATGTATTCTTTCGTTAACACATCGCCACTTTTAGAAACTTGCTTTTTAAGTTCCTCAATTTGGCTTTCAATGGTTCGCTCTTTTTCTTGCAGAGCTGTACTTACTCTGGCATAGATCGCTGCTTTCTTCATAATTTTTCAATTACTAATTTCCCATATTCCTTCTTTGGAATTTCTTTGCCGTTAATGGTTTGATCATCTGTATTTAATTGCTTCACTCTATTCAGTGCTTCTATTCGGTTGATTACTTGTTCAATCTTGAATTCAATTGGAACTGTTTCATCTTTTGAGACTTCAATCGCAATAGCACCTATCAGTTTGATTTTGTCATCGGATTTGCCGTTTTTGCGGTATTCCACCTTGGCGATGTAGTCCAGTAAGAATTGTCGTTTAGAATTAAAATCTCCACATCTAGTAAATTGAGACTTTAAAGTTTTACAGTATTGTTCAGTACTCGCTTTGATAACTTCCGGTTTTTGAAATAGAGGTAGATATTTTAATAATTCAGCTCGCTTAGTTTGCAGGTTGCCAACTTCTTCATCATAGATAGAGATTCTCTTAACATATTCTTCTCGTTCCAAATCCCCAAAAGAGTAGAGATCAATTATCCGTTCTTTTTGTTTGCTAACTGTTTTGATTTTACTCTCCACATCTTTAATCTGTTTATCTAGTTTAGATTGATTCTTTTGATTATTGCCTAAGCTAATATAATTTCGGAGCTCATTAGGTTTAAGTAATATACTCGTGACCATTTCAACTACCGTTGAATCTAGTACCCTGGTATCAATCTCAGGGTTATGGTTTATGCCTTTAGTTCTGCATCGGTATACCGCTTTTTGATATAGCTTAATTCCAGACTTTCTTTCGACTTTGTAATACCTTCGATAGGCGAAGCATCTCAGTTTGCATTTACCGCAGAACACTAGATTAGATAGTAGCTGGGTTCGCTGTGCATTTCTAAAACATTCATAGTTATATTTCATCCTTGCTTGCACTTGGTCAAATAATTTCTTTGGTACAATTTGCGGTATTTTTATTCCAACCCATTCCGAGCGGTCTCTGTGGATTTTCTTGCCGCGCTTAGTTCTGCGGATTACATTTCCAACCGCATTCGTATCCGTCATGGTATTGAAATACTTTGTGCCTGTATAGGTCTCGTTTTGTAGAATGTATTTTAGATGCCCATCACCAAGTTTGTTTCTTTGCTCTTTGGCTAGACCCTTCGTTTTTAGCTGTCTCGCTAATTCTTTCAGTCCAATATTTCCTTTTGCATACGTTTCAAAAATATACCTTACTATTTTTGCCTCGTGTTCGTTGATTGCATAAGAGGGGGAAGAGTCTGTTGTTCTTGGCGTGTATATATAACCATAAATATGACAACCGTTGCTTAACAGATATCCTTGTTTTAATCTGTGCTGCGATCCGCGCCTTGTTCTCTCTAACGTTTTAGCTCGCTCCAATTCTGATACCGCACCTAATACCGTGAGTGTGAATTTGTTTTCTGGGTTATTTACATAATCCTTCCCATTGATAATGATCTGCTTTTTGTAATGCAGAAATTCGCTGATAATAATATTCTGGTAAGTTACATCTCTGGCAATGCGATCAGCATTCAAAATGTAGATAGTCTGAAATCCCAGAGTTCTAATATCTCTCCTCAGGTCATTCATAGCTGGTCTATCCAGCAAGCATCCGCTGAATCCATCGTCGATGTATTTTTTTACCAAAACATCCCCAGAAGCTCTAATTTGCCTTTTAAGCTCCGATATTTGGCTTTCTATAGTTCGCTCCTTCTGCTGGGCATCGGAGCTTACTCTTGCATAAAATACTGCTCTTTTCATACCAACATTGATGACGCAGCTTCTTGATCTAGTCTAGGCCAGCTGTTGGTAACTTTCGACTTTACTTTAACTCCAACCCAAGCTAGGATGGACTGGATTATGCGCCCTAAATATCGTATAATTGCATTAACAACTTAATGCCTAACCCCTCAGGAATGAGGATATGGCGCTAAAACCTATCACAGATACTGAACCCTCCGTTCAGCTACTGTGATAGGTCGTATCTGGAAACAGGTACGGGACCGCAAGGTCCATGCTGGCGGGGGGCTTTGTGTTTTCTGCCAGCAAGAAAGCCTATCACAAACATGGACAATCAATCTGCCTCACCAGAGGCAAAACAACCTTCCATTCTATGGAAGCGTATTAAGACTATCGCTAAAGGTATAGCTATTTTCATAGTCGTACTTATAGTTGCAGCTGTGTGGCAAAGTATGAATCAACCACAGTCACAAACGCAGTCGCAAGGCACGGCTCAACAAGCAGAAGAACCAAAAGAAGAACAAACTCCTGCTAAAGAACCTCCCGTTGAACCATTCAATATTGAAGTTACCAGTCAGATAGTCAAAAAAGTAGACGGCAAATACCGCTACTTCTTTGACATCAGAAACAAAGACACTAAGAACTTTGAGGGAGCAGTGACTATTAATTTGCTAAGAGCAAATAACAGTAGGCTTGGCTCAGATACGTTTACTACTACAAGAGCTATTGAACCTAATCTTGGTTTTGCTCAATACATTGAAATTAATTCAGGACCAATGCCGATGTTTGATTCAGAATCAGCAATTACTAAATTCACATACGAAGTGAAGATAGATAAGAAATCCGTGAAGAGCGGAGAAGGAGTTATTACAGATAAGTTTGAGAACTTAGATTATTAAATTGCATCTTCTTCCGTTTCTAGGCCACCAGACTCTAAATAACCTTTAACTGGTTTATCTGAGTATCTATCTTCATCATCTACATAATCAGGGTGAGTTGTATCGTACCTATGAACTACCGCATTTGCAGCTCTAGTGAATAAATCAAAGACATTATCAATTTGCTCTTTAACTTCTTCTGTAACCTCTGGATGTTTGGCCTGTACCTTGAATTCATTAATCACAGTCCTGCGATCAGAAAATTTTGGATCACGACTCTTAAGCCAAAATATGGCAGCCGTCATATTGCCTTTACTCATTTCCTCAATGAGTTTTGATTGAGCAAGTTCATTAATAACCATAGAACCTTCACGGACTGCTTCTGTCGCAACTCTATCAAACTCAGCATCTTCCTCGCACCAGCGATAGTATGTAGACCTAGCTATGCCAACTTTCTTCACTGCTACTTGCACCACAGGCATCTTTAAAAGCACTTCTACTAATTGAAGTTTTTGTTCAGCGATACGCTTGGCAATCTTTTCTAGTTCCTTTTTATTCTTTGGAGTTTTGCTGGTCTTTACCATAGTCTTTATCGCTACTGATCTTAACCGCTTTAGAACCAGTTAACTTTTCCCAGCGTTTGATAATCACTTCAGTGTAAGTGGGAACTTTCTCCATTGTGTAGCAACGGCGAGCCATTTTCTCACAGGCTATGAGTGTACTGCCAGAGCCGCCATATGGTTCGACTACAAGCCCTCCGCGTTCAGTGAGTACTTTGATGTAGGGAATAAGGATTTCCACTGGTTTAGTACCAAAGATAATACCTTGACCAGAAGACTTCTCGTCACTGGCTTTGTATTCAATAAAGTCAGTAGGACAAATCTTTTTACCTTTCTCATAGTTCTCCCAGTGCGGTTTTCCTGAAATGGCAAATAAAGCTGTTTCGTATTCTTCTTGAAGCAAAGCTTCTTCCTCAGCAGTATTAAGATGGGCATCGCCAGAAGTGCCAACCATAGCAATATCATGCTTGTTAAAGAATTTATGTTTAGCTGCAAATCCTTGAGTACGATTGGGCAAGTGCCAGACAATCATGTTTTTCACTTTCCAATACTTTTCCATCTCAGACCAAATGGTGCGAAGATTTTTCCAGTTCTCATATACGATGATACTGAAATCTTCTTTGGCGAATTTAGCAATGTTGGTCATCCAAAGCTCGGTGAAGTTATCTGGCAATTCATCTGTTTCCATATACCTACGGTCGCGCTTCAAACCAAAGCCACTCTTGTCCTGACCTTTCTTTTTACCTTTCAGGTAATCCAAGATGTATGGCGGATCTGTTAAACACAAATCTGCTTTCTCGTTGTTCATCAAGCGGAGAAAATCTTTTTCAATGGTAGAGTCGCCGCACATCAGGCGGTGTTTGCCTAATTGATAAATATCTCCCTTTTGAACTTTCACTTCAGTGATATCCAACTTCTTGAGCTCTTTTTCCAGATCAAAGACTTCTGGATTTTCCTCAACAGCAAAGATCTCATCAAGTTCCTCGCTGATAAAGCCGATATCGCTCAGTAGCGATTCGTCAAAAGCAGAGAGGAGTTCCAAATCAAACTCACCACGGTTTTTATTTAAGCGCAGGTTAAGTTCTTTTTCTTTTGTTTCATCAGGAATATTCAGATACACCACTGGTGCTTCTGTTTTCCCAAGTTCTTTTAATGCCGCAATGCGCATGTGTCCGCCGATGAGAATGTTCTTGCGGGTTTCTGCACTGTTCACGAGCAGTGCTTCTACTGTACCGAAGCGCTTAATGCTTTCCTTAAGCTGACTAAGTGCTTCTTTTGACCACTTGCGTGGGTTGTAGGTGGCAGTAATGAGCTCCTCAATTGGCACATACTGCACCTGAAGTTTTTCGTTTTTCATGAACGTAAAGTTAATTATTTAACCTTTACAGTTCAATTTAAGTACAAGTTTAGTTCAGTCTTAGACAATTTAGGTACAAAAAAACCGCGAGCTGGGATAATCCAGTATTCACAGTTAAGGTTCAAATAAAACAGTACTTAAAGTATATCACCATCGTCCTTTTATTGCCTGTGGAAAAGTGGTAAAATATAGATATTTATTGTTTTTTCCAGCATAAATTTTATAGATTTTGAACCCTGATCAAGAACAAAATATTGGCTCTAATGAGCCAACCCCAGTTGAAGATTTGCTATCTTCTGCTTCAGATAAGCAGAAGAAAATTAGAGATGCCTTAATTAACCTTGACCCTGAGTTTGGAAAAAGATTGTCCCAGGTTTATGAGGGTTTAATCTTAGGATTTAATTATAAAGTTAATCCTGAGAGAATACCACAAGTTTGTCATTCTGCAAGAGAGTTATCGTCGATTCTGCCCAGGTATTTTCCTGGACTTCCAATATTAGAGCGCGTTGATAATAGAAAAAATCCTGATGAACCTAGACAAAGAGAATTACT
This sequence comes from Candidatus Doudnabacteria bacterium, assembly GCA_020850635.1. GTDB lineage: Bacteria > Patescibacteriota > Doudnabacteria > UBA920 > UBA920 > JADZEH01. The sequence goes on from JADZEH010000032.1 coordinate 39,866, forward strand.
GAAAGGGATTTTAGGCAATCATCCTGAGCGAAGCGCTTTGCCTGAATACCTCCAAGAGACATTTGTAGATGAGTGGATGAATGTTCATGACTATTTTAATAAATATTCAAAACACGATGATATCAAAAATAAAAATGGTTTAGAAATTTCAGAACAAGAATTTGAAGCTAATGTTTGGAAGTTTGAGGACCTGCTTTACAGAACTTTAGTTGAGATACCATTCTTTGATTCGCTGGATGAGATCGAATCATTGTTAAAAATAGAAAACCCTACTGATTCTAATGTAGCAACATTATCACAGCTCATCGCTCAGCCTCAACACAACAGATATTTTTTTGAAAAATGTAACAACCCAGAATGGTTGGCACCTCTTAATAAAAGAGGGGCCTTTTCTAAACCCCAAGAGCCCCTTAAGCAGGATGGGTATGTACGTTTTATAGGATGGCCTGAATCGCAGTACTTAGTTCGTATTGTAGACAGGAAATCAAACGAGGTCTACGAGATCATAAAAACCCTAGATTCAGAAAATCAATCTGTCTTAGATGATTTTATTGATGCAGCACTTAAGTCTCCAGTAGAAATCGCTGCTAAGTACGTGGAGTTAATAATAAAGAAGAAGTGGTTACAGAATCCGTATAATCTTTTACTGCCAGACAAGGTCGCGGAATTAATGGAAAAGTTAGCAGCGGCTGGAAAAGTTGACGAAGCAATAAAATTAGCTAGGGTATTATTTGATGTCCATATTGTAAAACCAGTCAGTGAAACAAACGAAGAAATTCCATTGTCATGGATTCGACCCGAAGCGAAGCCTTACTTTGATGAGTGGAGATACAAAGAAGTAATTACCAAGAAAACAAAAGAGATTGCTAAAGCAAGCCCAGTTTTATTATTTCAAACTTTGGCTACAATCCTTCATCAAGCTTTAGATTTGGAAAAAAGAGAAAATGTATCTGATGATTTTTATGAGTATTCCCACATTTGGAGACCAAACCTCGGGCATACTAGAAACCCTAATAGAGAAGATGCTAAAAACGTTTTAATCGACGGTTTGATTGAGTTAATCGAAAATAATAAAAATGACACTACAGTTATGGAAGGATTTGTGGAAATTTTAAGTAAACATAATCAAGGTTTCTTCAGAAGGTTGGAGATGTTTCTTCACCTGAATGCAACTGAGCCGCAAACCGAAGCAATTGAAAAATTGCTTACCGAAAAAAAGATTATTACTTCGTATAATCTAAGACGTGAATATTTGCCATTGTTAGAGAAGTTCTTCTCAACAATAACCTCTCAAGGACAAAATACAATTCTTGAAGCCATAGATTCAGGCCCCAATCTAACAAAAACAGATGATACTACAACTGAGCAATTTGATGCTATGAATAACCGATGGCGTAGTATGTATTATGGGTCAATAAAACAGGTATTGCTTTCACCGCACAAAGAAAAGTATGAAGAATTGCAGATATTAACTGGTCCAGTAGTAATTGATGATGGAGAGCTCAAAGTTACCGGTGGGTGGATTGGGGACGAAAGTCCTTTGTCTATGGAAGATATGAAAAGTATGAAACCAGATAAGGTAATTGATTACCTGAGAGATTTCAAGGATTCAGGCGACTTTTCTGAAAGAATGTCTTCCTCGGGGTTAGGCATTATTTTTGGAAATGTGGTTGCAGAAAATCCAGAAACGTACATTTCAGTTGCCGGTGATTTACTAAGTAACAAATTAAAACCACTGTACATCTATCATTTTTTGAATGGCATTAAGCAAACCCTAAAAGAACCTAGGGTTTTAGATTGGAAACCTGTTATTGATTTGTGCTACTCAATTATCTTCGTTAAGTCAGGGGAATCGCTTACGAAACCTGGTAATGACAGTGAACAAAATTGGGATTCTGTGCATATGGCTATTGCTGATCTTTTAGGAGCAGCTTTGGGTGATAAAAATACTTCCGTTTCAGTAGACTTACAAAGTCCTATTTGGGATATTATTTTAGAATTGACCAAAAATGAAGAACCTACTATTGAAGATGAAGAACGGGATAATGGGGGAAACCTTGATCCTATGACTCTCTCAATCAATACTGTGAGAGGAGAGGCATTGCATGCAGTGGTTAATTATGCACTGTGGTTAGATAGGTTTAGCGTAGATATTAAAAAACTGGGATCGAAAATTCCTAAAATTGTCGAGGATGTATTAGATTTTCATTTAGACACTAACAATGATCCTTCGCTAGCAATTAGATCTGTTTACGGATGGAGACTGCCCAACCTGTCTTACCTAAGTATGGAATGGGTTAAGTCTAGAAAAGATAAAATTTTCCCAAAAGAAAAAGGATCAGAAAAATTATTTTTATCTGCTTTTGAAAGTTATCTGACTAATAATGTGTACCATGATCTGTTCGATCTGTTTATCGAAGAGTATCGTATTGGTATATCTCTGCTTGGAACGGTCGAAAAGGAAGGATATCATGGCGCTGATATAAACGAAAAATTACCTCAACATTTAATGATTACTTATGTGCATGATGCTAAGCACGATGATCTTATTCGTCATTTTTTTGATGTGGCGCCTGTTAAGTCTAGAATACAAGCTATTAATTTTGTAGGAAGAGTAATCTTTGGAGAACTATCAAAATTAGATAATCCTAAATACGCAATTGAACGGTCACTAAAATTATGGGATGATAGACTATCCGCAACAAATGCAAATATTGCAGAAGAGTTACAAGAATTTGGGTGGTGGTTTAAGCGTAGCCCTTTCTCTCGTCAGGATAACATTACCAGACTTGTAAAAACTCTAGAGCTCACCAATGGTTTAATTGATGCTCCTTATGAGGTGGCAGAAGAACTTCAGGAGTACTCAGCAACCTTTCCTCTGGAAGTAATTACGGCCTTGTCATTAATTGCGCATGGCATAAAAGAAGGTCATGAGATTTCTTATAAAATGAATGAGTACAGAGAAATTATTACTAAAGTAAAAGAATCTGGTAATACAGAAGCAGTCAACAAAGCAAATGAATTAATAAACTATCTTGGTTCCAGAGGCTTCATTGATTTTAGGGATTTACTCTAATGCCACGGCAACAAGTTAAAGATATGTATATAGTACTTAAGGATTTTGAACCAATGGTAAAAGATCCGCGGTTCTTGAGGAATGGCCGTCCTATTCCTAACTTTTCTGTTTTACCTCGAGAGGCTTGGGCTAACTGGCTTTTGTGTGTGGTACTTAGAGATTTTTTTCAACATGATATTACTTTCGCGGAAGATGATGAAACTGATGGAGTAATTTATGATAAGGATACTAACCAATGGTTTTTTACTGAACATGTCTGTGCGCTGCAAACTCCTGGACCTCATGCTAGTCTAAAAGGCGAAGATCGGGTAATGTATGCAATACAACATAAAATAGATAGAGGTGTTGATTATGCTCGTGGAAAAAGGTTGGTTGTATTTATAGAAGATGCTGGTGAGTGGTTTCCTAATAGAGTAGGGAGGTCTATTCATGGAACGCATAGCTTTGATGCAGTGTACTGCATTGGTATTAGCTCGCTAACAGATGATGGCTATACGTACTTCGTTACTCAGTTAGATCACCAAAATTCTCCAGCTTGGAAAGTTTTTATCAATATGGATTTCACTGATTGGCAAGTAATCAGACTTCAATAATACTAAATTTTGATTCTAAATGGACATTAATAGCTTATTAGATCAAATAATACATAATACAATATTAAATTTTTGGGCAATAATAAAAACAAGCTGGTCTTCACTTTGGCCTTATGTTTTAGGGCTTGCAGTACTTATACTTGGCGGTATAATTCTACAAATTATTATGCTACGCAGTGGTAGTCATAATAAACTTTCTGCTGGTTTTAATAGTCTTGTTGGCAGCCTATTTTGGTTCATCTTCTTTGCCATCTTGTTAGGTATAGCTTACGTAGTATTTGGTCCTCAGGTTATTGATGAAATATGGTTCGGATTACTTAGCATGATCGCATTTTTTCTAGCAGGCGGGTTCCTCAGACTAATCGGCTTCTGGTATTATTAACCAGCCCTTTTTATACTGTCTCATTTGTCTCATTTTGGTGCTATACTAATCCTGAAAGCACATTCAAAATCTCTATATATTGTCTTCGGAGGATTGCAGGAATGGATCAACCCAAAATTCGGATTGCGAACCTCAAAAATGTCCTCACAGGGTCTCAAATTTCTTTCCAAGTTTGCGTTCTATGTCTCACTTTTACTCTTGCAGGAATGCGGAGCAGGTGAAGGGTAGTGTGGTTACGCAGGCTCAGAGCTAGATGCAGATACAGGCTTGAACTATATGCAAGCTAGGTACTATAATTCTAGTATTGGTAGATTTATCAGCCAGGATCCAGCTTACTTGAATCTAAATAGATTAGATGTGCAGTTAAGTGATCCACAAAGTTGGAATAGTTATGCTTATGCCAGGAACAACCCACTTGCATTAGCTGATCCAACAGGGGAATTCTGGGATACTTTTATAGATGGTATATCTCTTGGGTACAGTCTGCATCAGACTTTATACAATGGAACCAAAGCTTTGGGTGGATATGCTTCCATCGGTGCTGGGAAGGTGTTTAACAATCAGTATGCCATAAATGCTGGTAGAGCAGATGTAGCTCGGTATGGGGCAAAGACAGCCAATAGTGCTCAGGGTTTAGCGATTGATGCAGTTGGTACTGCAGTTCCTTTTGTTCCTGCTGCTGGTATTAAAGCGGCGGCTAAGGCTGATGCAGTTATAGATATAGCAAAATCTGTCAAACAGGCTGGGGTTGCTGAGGTGTCTCCACTTCTTCGTTCAGGGGATTCTTTTACACAGGCAGGAGAGCATGTGCTTAGAGATCACCCAAATCGATATCCTGGCATGTCAGCTGAGGATGTAGCAAACTTGGCAAGACAAACTCAGAAGACCGCGAATACAAAGGGAACCATCAGAGGTATTGACCCAAGAACTGGACAACCAGTGAATAAAAATTATTATGGGAGTAAGTCTACTGGTCAAATGTTCATAAAAACTAACTTAGGGAATTCAACTATTTTTCCTAAGCAAAATATTGGTAGTTATATATATAGACACATATCGAAAGATATTGGTAAATTTGGAAGGAGATAGTATGATTAAGTTTGATCAATATACTTGGTTAGTTATAATTGAAGCTATCGATTCATGTTCAGAAGCTGATCCTGAGTTAATTGAAAAAGAAACTGGTTTTCAGTTACAACAATTTGAAGACTTTAAAGAAAAATACGTAAATTCTATTCAAAAGAGCATGAATCAAGATGATTTACCAATAGTAGTAGCAGCTTTAGAATGGATGTTGGTGACCAAGAATGATTCGGACATATTACAGATTCATAAGGAAGATGGATTACGTCTTCTTGAATTACTAAGTCAGAAAAGGGGTGAAATAAGAGAAGCGGCATGGTCATTGCATTCTGTATAGTGATTGGATATAGTTAACCATAAAACAGGCCGTATGGCCTGTTTTAGTTTGCATCAAATAATAAAAGCCGCCGTGTCTATTTCTCCCGAGGGAAAATTAGAACACGGCGTTGTTCTGCTTGGTTCCCGAACAGTAGCGGGGTCATCGCTGTTTCAGTCCCTGTGTGAGACGGAAAACAGACAGTATGCGGATGACGTACCAGTTGACGTCAAATTCGAACCACTTCCTCCCATGCTTGGCCGAAGTCGGCTGGTGATGATGGTTGTTGTGCCATCCTTCTCCGTGCGTGATCAGTGCAACCCACCAGTTGTTGCGGGAGTCGTCGTGGGTAGGGTATCGACGATAGCCCCAGCGGTGTGCTGCCGAGTTGACCAACCACGTCGAGTGCCAACAGCAGACCGTAGGTACACATATGCCCCAGCATATCGCTTGCCATCCACCGATGCTCCAGAGCATCATTGTAAGGAGCGCTGTCGGCGTCATCCAGTAGTGGTTGAGCAGGCGATAGAATGTACTTTTGAAAAGGTCGGGGGAGTACTTTTGCATCAGTGCGTGACTGTGCATAATGGCCGGTGGCTTTATGATCCACCCTACGTGAGCCCACAGGACACCGTCCCGTGGTGTATGAGGGTCCTTGCCTGGCTTTTCTGTGGTGTTGTGATGTCTGCGGTGTGAGGTCACCCACTTAAGCGGAGGACCTTGTAGTGCAAGGCATCCGCATAGGGCTAGGGTGTATTCAAACCACCTTGGTGTTTTGAAACCTCGGTGGGTGAGGAGTCGGTGATAGCCTATCCCGATACCAAGACATGATATGGAAAACCACACGGTGCCCGCGATGATCAGCAGGCGAAGTTCGAAAGAGAAAAGAGCGATCACTGCTCCAACGTGGAACAGGAGAAGAAAGAACGCGGTGAAGTAATTCACCTTGTATTTCATCACAGAAGGCCTCCTTTGACCTTGGGGACTAAGTATACCAGTGAATTGGTTATTTAGTAATGGTTGGCCTTTTAGTCGTCTCTATGGCGTATTTTTCCAGTGATCTTGGCAGGAATTTGGCCTTTGGGGTCAATCCATAGCAGGAAACGCATCACAAACTCTTTAGCCTTGTGAATTGTGACGTGAGCTGATGATGAGTATTCTTCCAAAAATCTTTTGTAGTGTTTGTTTCTTTCGATGAGATAGTCTTCGGCGGGGAAGGCTTTTGCGGAAATGCCTTCGTTCTCAAAAAGTCTTCTCGCTCGTTCGAGTTGGTAGCCAATGGCCATCAGTGCTACTTTTCCAGTAATATTTTTGTCTTCTAACATCTTGGCGATGTTCTCAGCGTTCTGCACAGTGTCTGTAGCTTGCTCTTCCAAGATGAGGGAGTCATCCAGAGTAAACTTACCGGCTTCTTCAGGATATTTTTGTAAAAGATATTCCATCATCTCATGAGACTCTGATGGTTTGTTAGCCCCAGCAGTTTTACCTCCTGTGATGATAATTTTGTCGGCCATATCTGCTTTAATCATTTCACCAATGGCCAAAGTCACCATTTTTGATTCCATACTTAATTTCAAAGGCTCGTCACCTTCATGTTTGGAGAGATAGTCTTTCCAACCCTTGGCTAAAACTATCAGGGCGTCAAAATGTTCTGGGACTTCATGTTCTTCACGATTTGGGTCGCGTTCAAATGATCGTTCGTTCATGCGGTTGTGTGGTAAAAATCATCTTTAGCTTCCTCGGGTTCGTTTAAACTATTGTAATCAATGGTGATTTCTTCGCCTGCTTTGATATCTCGTGCCGCATACCATTTATAATCCTCGTCATTGATAGCGTTAGCATTACTTGAGTGATTAAGATACCAACCCACTGGCATAGCAGAGAAGTCTTTAGGACAAATAAGTTTGTTGCCACGATTCATACAGTAGTCTTGGAATATCGTTGGAACATCATTAGAGTTTCTTTCTAAAGACCTTAGTTCCATGGTGTCTTCTGGTCCAAATAGGGCAAGGTGAGTATCTTTGGAAATATCGTGTGTTGCAAAAACCCCTACACCATGTTGAGCGGGTTTTAAAAGAAAAGAAAATTCGTTGGTTGTATTCATGCTGTTATAGTATCAAATTATAGGGGTCTTGAAAAAGAAAAATGCCCCGATTTGTATCAGGGCGGAGTCGTCGTAGTGGCCAGTTCTTTCAGGGCTTTCTCTCGGTAAGCCTTAGCACCTTCTCGAAGATTATCGTAGTGATACTCGATCGGGTGGGTGATGATGTAAACAAGCCCTTGTTCGCCGTACTGTTTGATGATCGGGGCAACAATCCACCTACCTCCCATGTACGAATAATGGATATTGTCCCAGGCCAGATCTTCGGGCCCACTTGGTAGCCAGTTGAAGCCATATTGGTCATCGTCCTTGTAGGGTGGCTGTCCTTTGTACTCAAAATAGGTTCCGACTCCTTCCGACCTGATCTTTACTGAGACTTTCTCTTTGATGGTCATGTATATGACACACTCGTAGTCGGGCCATGGTCGGTTAGCAGATCTTCTGCTAACTTGGTCCATCAGGGCGTGTCCAAGCTCATGATCGAGTAACGATATCTCTTTTCCATATCGATGCATTGGAGCAAAGAGAAATGATTGAGTTTCTGGTAAGTAACACCCATCCCAATCACTTCTTTCAGACATGCTCAGGTCGTCTGGAAATCCGAATGACACTCGTGGTTTCCAGTTGTCATCGAATTCGATGCAGTGAAGTTCTTCGATGACGGCCATCCGTTCTATCATCAAAGACTCCATGGCGTCCTCAGCTGATGCACGCTGTGTGGTTTGGCCAAGGCCCAGAGTAGACACACACAGGGCCAAGAACAGTGCGAAGAGTAGCTTGGGCATGATTTCCTCCTGCCGTCGAGATTGGGGTTATCATAACAAAAAATCGCCTTGGGGGCGATTGTACTGTTGACTTTTATTCAGAAATATGGTACTATGAGCAAATCCTGACGGTGGAGGAAAGTCATGCCACGAATTCATTCGGCGAATTGCCGCTTTTGCGGTTATCCGAACGACGTGACAGGGATGGCACGTGGTTACAAGTTCAGATGTGACTACTGCAATGGAAAAACACCAGTGCCGAAGTACGTCAGCGTCATGAAAGTCTCAAAGAAGTACAAGAAGAAAAAGTGACGTTAGCTTCGGCCGTTAGTCATCGAATCAGAGGGGGACATAGTTTCGAATCAACGAAGGATGGTATACAGACTCGCGGCGCCAAACGGTTCCGCGGTCTTTTTATATATTAAGTCCTAAAGCTAGAACAATCAAAGCAAAAACTATTAGCCAACCAATCGTGTAAATAAAGAGCTTGATAGCTTCTACCTTTTGTCCCTCAACGTACATTAATATTGGCTTACCCAGGACTAGTCCGCTGGTGATAGAAGCAGAAATAACAAAGACTAACAAAAATGCAATGGGGGCAAACATGTTATTTATCGTACCAAAGATTTTTTCGCCATTTAGCATAAGAGTTACTAGTGTTGCTACGTAAGCTCCAGTGCCTAAAGCATTTAAGAAACTGCGTTTGATAAGTTTTTTCATATGGTTAAATTAATTATAGTAGTATTATAACAAAAATTTTATTCTGCTAGCAGATCGTGGGGGAAATAGTTTGCGACTGGACGTTCGTTTAAAGTACCAAATCCGCAACCACCAGCTACAGGATCTGTAAGCACAACGCCGTTATTAACGGCAGTGACGGGTTCGTCAGTATGCCAGTGCTTTTCTGGACAGCCGGGGCCATCAGCGTGCTTAGGGTGAGGTTCACCAATGCGTAATTTATTGATCAACAAGTAATTGCCTTCATAGTCGATAATTTCAACAGCTTTACCGTCGCTAAAATCAACCCCGTGTTGGACCATGCTTTTTACGGCTGGGGTTGGTTGTTCTGTCGATTCAACTCCCTTTTTGGAATTTGAAAAATAGATTATGCCAAGGATGATAATTACAACCAAGGGCATAAAAATCAATAGCATTTTTCTCATAGTTGTTTTTTAATGTCGTAGATTAATTGGTTTGATTATAACAAAAACGAGCCTAGTTTACGAGATTTTTTATTGAGCCGCTCCTTAAGCTGGGGAATGGAGGATTTGGGAATAGAAACCAGAAATAATCCAAAAGGACTTGACAGATACCCCCAGGGGGGTATAGACTTGAAATATGATAAATCCCAACAAAGAAAAGCTTGTACGCAGGCTCAAAATTATTGAAGGTCAAATTCGAGGTCTTCAAGACTTGGTAAACAAAGATACTTATTGTATCGACGTTATCACTCAAACTTCTGCAGTTAAACAAGCCTTAACTAACGTCGAGGATATTTTAATGGAAAGTCATTTAAGTACTTGTGCTATTGATCAGGTTAAAAGTGGTCAAGAGAAAAAAGCTATTGCTGAAATTTTGAAAGTCTACCGCGTAAAACGAAAGTAATTTATCTAATTTTAAATAGTTAAAATTATGGAAAATTCACAAACGTATCGAGTTAAAGGAATGCACTGCGCATCTTGTGCTGGTATTATTGAGAAAACACTGAAGAAAACAGCAGGAGTAGATTCGGTGGAAGTTAATTATGGTACTGAAACTTGCAAGATTGCATTTGATGAAAATAAAATCAATCCCCAAGACCTTTCTCAGAAAATTGAAAAGTTTGGATACTCTTTGGCTACGCCAGCAGAGCAGGGGATGAACCATGAGATGACCGCAGAACAAATGGGTCATAGCCCATCAGAGCATGCCGAGCATTTAGGTTTGAATCAATCAAAAGAAGAAAAGCTTGCTGAGCTCAAAGATTTAAAGTATAAAATTATTTCTGTAATCCCATTAGCGGTTTTTAGTATCGTGTTAATGAGTTGGGATATTTTAGTGCAGTTTGGGTATGTCGGAGAAATGTCTTACACGATGAAAGAGTTTTTCCATCATCTCTTGCCAATTTTCGCGACTTATACTTTGTTTGTGGTAGGCAAACCTTACTTACTTGGTTTTTATCGATTTCTTCGATACGGAGTTGCTAATATGGAAAGTTTGATTGGGATTGGGACTACGGCCGCATTTGTCTACAGTTTCGCTGTCACTGCTTTTGAAGAAGTCCTAGCTCCTTACCTTAACGTTGAACACACATACTATGATGTCACGATTGTTGTCATCGCTTTTATTACTCTAGGTAAATACCTTGAAGTTCGTTCCAAGATGAAAACTGGTGATGCAATTGAGCAATTACTTAATCTTCAAGCAAAAACCGCGTTAGTAATTCGTGATGGAAAAGAGATCGAAATTCCAGCTGACCAGGTTGTGATCGGAGATTTAGTTGTTGTTAAGCCGGCTGGGAAGTTACCAGTAGACGGTATCATTACAGACGGATCGTCCTTTGTAGATGAGGCCATGGTAAGCGGAGAACCCATTCCAGTGGAGAAACAGGTTGGTGACAAGGTTGTAGCCGGGACGGTTAATACTAGCGGTACGTTTACTTTTAAAGCTACTGGTGTTGGTTCTGAAACTTTACTTGCCCATATTGTCAAAATGGTTCAGGAAGCCCAAGGCAGCAGGGCACCAATTCAGGCTTTGGCAGATAAAATTTCTGCGGTGTTTGTGCCGATAGTGATTGTCTTGGCATTTGTTTCACTAGGGCTATGGTTAGTGATTGGTACTCAGTATCTTGGCTTTTCCCAAGCCTTATCGTATGGTTTAGTTTCCTTTGTTGGGATTCTAGTTATTGCTTGTCCTTGTGCTTTGGGTTTGGCTACGCCAACGGCAATTATTGTCGGTGTTGGCAAAGGTGCTAAAGAAGGCATCTTAATTAAAGATGCAGGTACACTACAAAAGTTACATAAAGTAAATACTGTGGTGGTTGATAAAACAGGCACTATAACAAAAGGAAAACCAGAATTAGGAGCTATTAAGAATTACTCTGCTGAAAGCGATAATGATCTGATTGCAATTCTAGCAACTTTGGAAAATAAATCTGAACATCCAATTGCTCACGCAGTAGTCCAATACGCTAAAGCACATTCTGTGGAACTATTAAAACTAGATAAATTTGAAGCGATTAAAGGTAAGGGTTTGCGAGGAGTGGTAGCTGGAGAAGAATATTTTGCTGGTAGTTTGAAGTTAATTTCTGATTTAGGTTTAGAATTTAATTCTGCCGAAATTGAATCGGAAACACTTACTGGTAAAACTCCTGTGGTTTTGGCGACTAAGACTGGTGTGGTGGGTGTGGTGTTCGTGGCAGATCCAATTAAGCCAGAAGCAGTGGCCGCGGTTGCAAAGCTTCATCAGCTTGGTATAGATGTTGTTATGCTTACCGGTGACAACAAAAATACAGCAGAATTTATTGCAAAACAGGTTGGTATTGATCAAGTCCAAGCAGAGGTGTCGCCTGAAGATAAATTGAACAAGATAAAAGCACTGCAAGCTGAAGGTAAAATAGTCGCAATGGCAGGGGATGGTGTGAATGACGCACCGGCACTCGCGCAAGCCGATGTTGGTATCGCTATGGCAACTGGTACAGACGTTGCTATTGAAAGTGCTGGAATCACCTTGCTTCATGGTGATATCAGTAAACTAGTAAAAGCAATTCGCTTGTCTAAATTAACCATGCGTGGGATTAAGCAGAATTTGTTTTGGGCGTTTTTCTACAATGTTGTTGGTATACCGCTAGCAGGTGGGGCTTTCTTCCCATTGTTTGGGTGGTTATTAAATCCAATTTTTGCTGGACTGACTATGGCCTTTTCTAGTGTTTCGGTGGTCGCCAACTCACTGCGATTAAAAGTTAAGAAATTATAAATCCATGAATAAAACCTACACCTTTCATGTTAAGGGGATGCACTGTAAAGCTTGCGTGTTAATGATTGATAGTGAGTTAGAAGATTTGCCGAATGTAGAGAGTGTTAGCGCAAGCCTCCAAAAACATCAGGTTGAAGTGAGTGGTGATTTTGGTGAAAAAACCCCTGAGCAAATTGCAGAGGAGTTAAGTCTTCCACTCGCAAATCGTGGTTATAATCTCACCGTTGAAAAGCATGCCACGAAAAAGAATTGGTCAGAATTTATTTATGCGGTGCCAATTGCTGCAGTCTTCGCTCTGTTGTTCGTGTTGTTGCAAAAATCTGGAGTTGTAAATTTAGTAGATGCTAGTGAAATGTCTTACGGCACTGCGTTTTTAATTGGCGTGATCGCTTCGGTTTCTACTTGTATGGCAGTGGTTGGTGGGCTAATTCTTTCCATGTCCGCCAGTTATGCAAAAACAGGTGACACGATGAAACCTCAAATTTTATTTCACATTGGCCGAATCGTATCTTTTTTTAGTCTTGGTGGAATTATTGGGGCGATAGGTTCAGCTTTTGCATTGAATCAAGCAAGCACCTTTGTTCTAGGCTTAGTAATCGGTCTTGTGATGTTAGTGCTCGGTCTTAATTTGTTAGAAGTATTTCATTTTACCAAGAAACTTCAACCAGCTATGCCCAAGTTTATCTCTAGGCATGTTATGGGAATTTCGAAGTTTAATCATCGCTTTACGCCAATCGTGGTAGGTGTCGCGACCTTCTTCTTACCCTGTGGATTTACTCAATCCATGCAGATTTATACTTTATCAACTGGTAACTTTTTAAGTGGTGGTTTGACGATGCTAGCTTTTGCTTTAGGAACCTTGCCGGTATTGGCATTGATCAGTTTTAGCTCTTTCAGCATCAAAAATAGTTCGAAGTCAGGAATATTCTTCAAAACTGCAGGTTTGATAGTTATATTATTTGCGTTATTTAATCTCATCAGCAGTTTTGTCGCAATTGGCTGGATACAACCTGTATTTAATTTTTAATTTAGAGTATTCTTATGAAGAAGTGGAAATTAAAACATCAGTACAAAATGGAACAACCAGTAGAAAATAATAAAAAAACTATTGCCGTATTAGTCTCAATTACGGTGCTTGTTATTGGCCTATTTGGAATGATAATATTTCTTAGTAAAGATAAGTCAAATCCTAGTAGTTCTAATCAAACAAAATCAGAAACTTCAGTGAATAATGTATCTATTATAGACGGCAAACAAGTTATTGAAATTTTTGCTAAGGGAGGATATTCTCCCAAGCAAAGCGTTGCTAAAGCGGGTGTACCCACGATTCTAAAATTTAAAACCAATGGAACTTACGATTGCTCTTCTTCATTACGAATTCCTAGTTTGAATATCAGTAAAAATTTGCCAGGCACAGGTGAGACAGAGATTGAGATTGGACCGCAGGAAGTAGGAAAATTTGCAGGAACTTGCAGCATGGGCATGTATTTTTTTGAAATCAATTTTCAAGCCTAGCTAAGTACTATTAAAAAAATCGCCAGAAGGGCGGTTTTTTTTGTGGGGTCGCATAGTGGAGGATGTTCGCACTGCGGTTATGTCGATAATTTAATTTAGGAAGCCATATTATTTAATTCTTTTAGGGAGGGTGGTTTATAATGATTTGACATGTACAGAAGAACGGTGTATTGTACAAAGATTTCTCAGTTATATAGGATATAACGAGAAGTTAGGTTGCTGAAAAGGAGGAAAAACCCTTGGAAAAGTTATATTTTACCAAGAAAGGGTATGTATCGCTCAGGCAAAAAGGGCTTGAAATGGAAAAGAAGCTTTCTGAGTTGCAAGCTCAAACGGCGCACGTAGCTGACGTTGGGGGTAATCAGTATCATGATAATTCATCCTATGAGATGTTAATTATCGATATACGAGCTGCGGACTTCCAATTGAAGCAAATACGCAACACCCTAAACAAGGCGGTAATCGTCGAGCTTCCCAGGGATAACTCGTTTGTTACTTTAGGGACTCGTGTAACCTGTGTAGTCAACGGCGAGACCAGAGTTTACACAGTAGTGGGCTATGAGGAATCGAACCCAGAAAAAAATCGAATTGCCTACAATACTCCACTAGCCAAACTGATGTTGCGTTGCGCAGTGGGGGATGAGATAGAAGGGTCTATTTCTGGGAGACCTGTTTGCATTGAGATACTGAAAATCGAGGTCTTAGAGGAGGAAGGTGATGCATAAGATTGTGTGTCTAACAGGACCATCTGGAGTAGGAAAGACATCCTATGCAAAGAGGTTGTGTCACATGAAAGGGTTTTCTGTACCAAGGGTCGCCACAACCAGACAGAGACGTGCTGATGACGGACCACAGTATGTATATGTTTGCAGGGATGTGTTTCTTAGAATGGTGGGCGATTCAACGTTTATTGAGCACGATGCATATTTGAGCTATTATTATGGGACTTTCAGAGAAGATGTAATTAGCCCCGTAATAGGTTCTCAAGCAGTTGTGCTTGATCTCACTCCGAGAGGTGTTGAGCAGGTAGTTCGAGTAATTCCTGATGCCATCGTGATTGTTATCCAGCCTGACGATCCTACCTGGTTGTTGACTCGATTGAGAGAACGTGGTACTCAAGAGGAGTCAGAGATTCTTGATAGGCAGAAAAACCTGATTGAATTTCTCAAACAACTCGATAGACTTCCAGGCACGAGAGTGAGCGCTAGTTACAGCCCAAGTTCTTGGGACCAAACGTTCCAGGAAATTCTTGACTCAATCGGGGTGGTAACTTTTTAAAGGAAACCACCCCATACAATTTTATTATATGAATACCATAGAATCTATAGAAAATTTAATAAATGAAAAGGGTTTTAAAGTTGACAGGAAGGATTTAGAAAATATATGGAACAAGGTTTGGAAAGGTATCGAGCCTGATAATTATTCAAGTTTACGTTTATATAAAACTTTGGATAAAGTAAGAAATATTGAAAATTTAGGAGTGGATTTTACAAATAAAAATATTTTAGATATTGGTTGTGGTGATGGGACTTTGATTAAATACCTAAGTAGTAAATATCAGGCTCAGTGTGTTGGAATTGATATTTCTAAAGATGTGATAAATCAAAATAAAGAAAAAAGTCTTATTAACGTACAATTTTCTATTGGCGACCATAGAGATCTTAGAGATTTTGAGTCAGAAACATTTGATCTAGTAATTAGTTTAGGTGTGGTTGAACATTTTCAAGAATACGGCTTAGCTTTGTCTGAAGCTAGGAGGGTATTAAAAACTGGGGGGAAGCTTATTTTAATACAACCTCATCTATTATCGTTTGGTGTTATCCAAGAGTTTTTGTTAAGATTAACTCAAAAATGGAAGTTTGGTAAACAGTATGATTTTAGTTATTTCTATTATCGAAAACTATTAAAAATTTTAGGTTTTAGATTTATTCAAACGCAAACACAACCACCCTATTTTGATATGAGGGTGGTAAGAACGTTAGATATTCTTATAAAAAGATTCATCGTTAGTTGGGGACACTATCTATATATAATTGCTCAAAAATAATATGGAAATTTCAAAAGCCCAAGAAAATTTAAAATCTTTATTATCAAGGGTCGCTTACCCTAGAATCGGCACAATTATTGGATTACAAGAAGAGGTCGGAAAGCTTTCTAAGGTTATCATGGATATCGAAATTTATAATAGGGAATTAAATAAAGCAGAGTTGGACAAGAGATGTGCTAATGTCTTTGTTGCTGTTATGGATATGTGTAATTCTTATGATATAGATTTGGAGTTAGTTATAGAAAAACGTATAGAAGAAGTTAATTCTAAAATAAAAATGTGGGAAAGTCAGTACGGTGAAGAGTTAAGAAACAAAAGAGAAAGATTCGATGAATAGACAAAACCAGAAAATATATAAGAACTCTTTCAGCCTTTTTTTAAAAAGTACTAACGAAAAGAAGGTAATTTTGGATTTTGTTAAAAAAAATATATCATTGGGAAAAGTTAAGAATGTATTAGATATTGGTGGTGGAAATGGTGCCTTGGCTTTACCGCTAGCCCGTTTAAAAAAAAATGTTACCGTAGTGGAACCCAATAAACAACTAGCTGGTAAATTAAATTCACGACGAATTAAGTATGTAAACAAAACATGGGAGAACTATAAATCATCTAAAAAATTTGATCTTGTTGTGGCTGCATACGTAGTCACTTATTTTAAAAAGAAAGATTTGCCTAAGTTAATAGATAAGATGTATGAGTTAGTTTTACCGGGAGGATGCTTGATTATTTTTACTATTGATCCTAAAAGGGGTTCGTGGCGAGGAATACACACCTATTTTTACCAGTTGTTAGGGATTGAGCATAAATCTTCTACGTATTTACTCAAATCATATCTTTCTAAATATAAGCATGTATGTTCAAGATCAATAAAAACTCTAGTAAAGACTAAAAATATTTCTGAAATGCTCAAGATTTTAGCGTTTGATTTTTATCAATATGAACCAAATTTTACTAAATATAAAATTGAACTTGAGAAGTACTTAAAGAAACATCTTGTAGGCAAGGGTGTGGTACTAAAAATGGTACACGAGGTATTTATTATCAAAAAATAATATATGAATAAAAATATTGAATTAGAGTTTCGTGCGAATTTGACAAAAAAACTAGCAGAGAGAGTAGATCGCCAACTGACCGCCCTAGCAAAGAGAAAAGAAGTTACAAAAAGGATTTCATTTATGTCCTTTGGTTCTCAGGGTTCAAATAATATTGACATTAGAGTGCGTTTAACAAATGGAAAATCAGAGGTCGTTATAAAGACGGGTGAATTACATTCTCATAAACGAATCGAGCTTTCACAAACCATTGGGACTGAACAATTTATGGGATTTGTTAAACTATTTACATTATTCAATTATGAAACTAAAATAGCTGAACGGGTAACAACTAATTATTATTTGAAAAATAATATCGTAGTATCTATTGTACAAGCTAAAAGCATTTTTTATCTAGAAATAGAAAAATTAAGTCATATAAGTGAAATTGAAAAAAACACAAAAATTTTAAAAGATATTTTGAAGAAGCTTGGCTTGAGTGATCATATAATTAATACCAAGGCAGCGTTTGATCAACTCTGCTCTTTACTATCGAAGAAAACCGATTGGACGTATAAGGGGTCCATGAGAGATGAAAAAAGATTAAAAATGTTAATTAAGAGGTTTATTTAGAAAAATAAAAGACATCTTTAACTAATAGATGTCTTTTATCGGTGCAGCTAGTCTAATTGGTGGAATTGAGGATACTTTAATTACCACACTTTTAGAAAATTGGTTACATTAATTTAGTAGTTCTTTCAGCGCTACTCGGTACTGTTCTCTTACTACTTCTTCTTTACGCTCTTTTCCATGTTTAAAATTTTCATCTAGTACTGTTTCTTCTTTAATGAGGTTGTCGGTCATATAAATTAGACCTGCGCTTGGAACACCAAAATGCTCCGACACCGCAAAAACTGTTGAGGCTTCCATTTCGACTCCCAAAAACCCTTCCTCCGACCACTTTTTAATGTGCTCTAAAGTTTCGCCCATCATAGCTTGTGATGTAGTAGTCGCTCCTCGATGTACTTTAAAATCTGGTTTAATCTTTTCCTGCAGACTTTGTGAAAGCTCTTCGTCGGGAAAGTGTTTATTATCTGTCTCATCAGGACCATACATTCGTGTTGAGCTTTCATTACCAAAGCTATATGTGGGAATGATTAAGTCACCAGGGTTTACGTCTAGTGAAAGTCCGCCACAACTCCCGAGTACAATATTTTTCTTTGAGCCGAATAAACAGGCGAGGTGTAAATATTCTGACAACAAGGCACCGCCGTATGAGATGTCAAACCAATAACGCTTACCGTCTATAACAAACTCAGTCATGCGCCCCAAGAATTCAGGTAGGGAATTAAATTCGGCTTGCTTGCCTAAGTCTGTCATGGCTTGTTTGAAAATGGGAATTTGTTTTTGTTTGTTCCAAGTACCATAACAAAGCATGCCCTCGATCTGATAGTCTTCAGAAAAACCTAAGTATTTTTTGTAATCACTAGCGCTGAATGTTTTATACATAGCAGTATTATATCTGAAAGATTAGCGGTTTAAAAGCTTACGAAAAACACCCAGCAAAAGCTGGGTGAAATTCGTGGGGTCGCATAGTGGAGGATGTCCGCACTATCATTCAGTGTTCCGTCTCTGGCGGTCAATCTCATAAAGTACTATAGAGGAAGCAGCTGTTACGTTGAGGGAAGAGGCGGAACCATACATTGGTATTTTTACTATTGTATCGGCAATTTCTCGATAAGCTTCACTTAGACCTTTTGTTTCATTTCCTACTAACAATATGGTTGGCTTTTTAAAATCGTGTTGATCAATTGCGACTTTACCATTTTCGTCAGTAGCAATCACTTGGAGTGTTGTATACTGCTTTTTTAATTTATCAATCCATGGTAGTAGCTCCTTATGGGAGGGGAGTCGGACAGTTGGGACAACAAAGCTTGAACCACGTGATGCGCTAATGACCTCAGGATCGTATAAATCTGCAGCGTGACCTGTAACAATTAGACTGTTAACTTTTAGAGCGTCCGCAGATCTAATGAGACTTCCTAAGTTACCTGGGCTTACTGGACGGTCAAAAACAATGACTAGTAAATCTTTGCTTACTGGAATTTTATCTAAGTTATCTTTAGGTATCGTGAGAACTGCTAGCAGTTCAGAGCCTTCTTCTTTTAAGCTTAGTTTATGCAGAAGGGTAGAGGAGAGCTCATAATGAATTTCTGCTTTAGAGCTATGTAAGATATCATGTGCCCAACTTGATAACTTGGAAGGGTTGTAAATAAAGGCGTGGATGTTCCAGTCGTGAGCTAGAGCTTGATTAATCGGACGCACGCCTTCAACAAAAAACAAACCTTGTTTACTCCGCTTTTCACGATTGCGTCTCAAGGTTTCAATTAATTGAAAGTCGCTATTCTCGCTATATATCTTTTTAATTTTGGGCTTCATATTCTAAGAAAGTTTTTTGATGGTTTCAATAACTCGCTCTGCTACTCGCGATGGTTCTAAGTCGCTGGTATTAATCACTTCGTATCCGTGTTTTTGAGCTTCCTCTCGGAGAATCCGAGCAAAGTTAATACTGTCTCCAATAAATTGTTCAACTGGCTTACCAGTAACCATCACTTCCGATTCAACTCCACTTCGGACCTGATACCGTCTTTCAAGTCTACTTCGAAGTACTTCGGGATTGGCGTCTAAAAGAAAGGCTCCCACCATATCTGTACTTACTTGTAGTTTGTCTAAGGCAGCATGAAGTTCCTCTGGGCGCGTGATGCCAAAGATAATTGTTTTTGATATGATGCTCAGAGTTTTTAGTACCTTCCTTGATCCAATTTTCTGTTTGTTCGATTCTCCATTGCTCATCAACGTCGTCAGGTACCCCTACTTCATCCATATCGTGGATGTGGTACTCGGAATGGGGAAGTTTGTTTTTCACAAGATCCATAACCGTTGATTTTCCCGCCCCAGAACCCCCTGATATAAAGAAAATTTGTTTGTTCATAGACTTAGGATAACAAAAAACACCTGCTATTAACAGGTGTCTTTTGCTTGGATCATAGGGTGGGGGATGTGGAAACCATAGTTCGTTCTAAACACCTGATAACTGATTTGGCAGATCACTAATCTTATTTAGAATTTTAATTCTACTAGCTTTGCTGTC
Organism: Candidatus Doudnabacteria bacterium; assembly: GCA_020850635.1. Lineage (GTDB taxonomy): Bacteria > Patescibacteriota > Doudnabacteria > UBA920 > UBA920 > JADZEH01. The sequence continues at coordinate 59,879 of JADZEH010000032.1, forward strand.
TGGAATTTCTAAATATGAAGTACTCAACAGCATGCATTCAATACCTACAGTTTTTGCTGAAAGGTAATCATAAGTGTAATTGTCTCCAATTAAGATAGCCCTAGATTTAGGGATGTGTAATCTCTTCAGCACAGAAACCATTACTTTTCCTTTTCCCCAAGGATATGGCCTAGCTGTATAAATGGCATCAAACAGTTTGTTAAGTTTTAGATGTTCCATTTTTGCATTCATATGAATATCCGCTTCAAGTCGAGGATGGGGATGGGTGGAGAGGGCGATTAGAGTTTTGCCCTGAGACTTTAATTTTTTGAGAGTGGCAATAATTGAAGGTGTTGCTTTTAGATGGGGGATGTATTTTACGAATTTAGGGTGCTCCTTGTAAATCCAGTGAGGCTTCATTTTCCACTTAGTACTCTTGGGGTACCAGAGTGTTCCATCACCATCAAAAAATATTACTTCTTTTTTCATGAGTTAAGTTTAACAAAAAAACATCGCAAAGGCGATTAATCGCTGGGTCGCTCCGCCAACTGGCGGGGTGGAAGACGTGTGCACCATTGTTATCAATTCACCTCACTTAGTATCTTATCTATGACCGTCTGTAACGGCTTGGTGGCATCCACTAAAATAGTTCCTGTGTCTTTGGAATGCTGTTCAGCTATTTGATTCATTTTTAGCTGAAAAGCTAACTCCTCTGGCTTTTTACCGTAGTCGTTATTGGTTCGAGTTGCAAGTCTATGTTTTAAAGTTTCGTCGTCAAGGTGTAAAGTGAAAACTTTGGTAAAATTATGCAAGAAGTCTGGCTTATTCATTGCCCCACCGCAGATAAATATTATACCGTCATCAGCTTGCTCAACAGCGTGATAGAATTTTTCTTCATTCCACAACCAGTTTTTATAATTATGGTCATCAGTAGGTAGCCCTGTTTCTGGGTCTGTGAAGCTTGCCAGTTCTTCATCTGCATCGATTACTGTATATCCTAATTTGTGCAATTCTTCACCAACCGTTGTTTTACCAGCTCCTGATACACCTTCAACAAGATAAATCTTTTTCATGAATATATTCTAACAAAAAACTGCCCAAAAGGGCAGTTTCATCTTCCTATTCATGGGGTCGCATTGTGGAGGATGTTCGTGCTTATTTTATAGCCTCAAATCGGGACATAAGTCCATTCGAGTTTGGTTTCCCTTCATAACCGTAGGCGTTCAGAATGCTCGTTATGATTGAGCGAGTTAGAAAATCGACAATAAGTCATTAAGGGAGCGGATTTTATAATCAACAATATTAGCTTGCACATCACGATCTTCTAACTGATACCATACTGTAGTCATGCCAATTTGTTTTGCAGGAATTAAACTTCTTTCGATGTTATCATCAATCATGACTGAGTTTGAAGCATCTGCTCCTACCTCATTTAGCGTGATACGAAAAATCTCTGGGTTAGGCTTTTCCAATTTGTAATCATCGGAAATACTTGTATGTTGGAAGTATTTCAAAACACCAGCTGTGGTTAGTTTTTCTTTAATAGCATTATGTTGATTAGCGATCAATCCCAGTTTATATTTTTTTGATAGTTCATACGCCACTGCAGCGGCTTCAGGTCTAATTTGTTGTTGTTCAGTATATGAAGGTCCCGATTGTTTCCTTTCTCTCATTTCTGCAATAGCTTCGTCAGCTGCTTCAGGTATAAACCATCTGAACACACTTTCATCTAGCTCTGATTGAATTGCGCTAATTTTAGGCCATATATTTAGAATGTCTTGTCGGGTTACTTCGGGTTTATACTTCTTAATTATATCTAGATCAATATTTACCCTAAAGTTAAAATAACGACTTTCATCAGACAATACACCACCAACGTCAAAAAATATCCAATTTATATTCATAGGTTAAGCATAACAAAAAACACCTGCGATTAACAGATGTCGTCTGCTGGGTTGGATTGTGAGAGTGTTTACAGTTGCTTAATCCAAGCTTTCAACATCTCTCTACCGTTTTTAAAAGCAATATCAGTAGGTAGTTCGTTGTAATTGAACCATTGTAGTTCCTCTATGTCATCTCCGGCAACAGGTTCTCCATCTGCAATTGTGACAATGTAACCAACGTTTAGAATTGAAATTTTATCTGGACCATATTCGTCCATAAAGATACCTAAAAACTTTTCTATTTTAACATTTAGACCTGTTTCTTCTTTTGCTTCCCTCTTGGCGCCATCTTCTGGGTGTTCGCCATACTCTAAGAATCCGCCTATTACATCCCATTTTCCTTTTTCTGGCTCATTACGTCTTTTGCCCAGCAAAATTCTATCGTCATCAATTATCAATGTGCTGGCAGTGGGTTTTGAGTTCAAATAAACAATATGTTTGCACTTTGAACAAATGAACATTTCGGTATCTGTTTTGTCATACTTATGACCGCATTTTGAACAATATTCGTAAATCATAATTACAGCATAACAAAAAACAATAATTGAAGCTAACGGCTTTAATGCCTAGACAAAATCAATTATTCTCGGTATACTGCTATATTCATCTTGAAGCTTGGCATGTGCTTATGCAAAAAGATGTCCTGACCAGAGGAGCTGGATTTCGGATCAACGGAGGAGAGCTATGAAATGGTTCATCGGATTTCTCAGCATCGTCGGTAGTCTTGTGGTTTTCTTCTGCGGGTTGCAAATCAAGGACTATTCAACTCCTGACGCGGATTTGATGTTCGTGACGGCATTGTTCAGTTTCATCGCGGGCCTGACCTTTCTGTTTTTGGCTTTCTCGGAGTATAGGGAAGAGCGACAGCGTGCTTCCCTGACTCCCGCGGAGCTGAGAGAGGCAACCATCGCTCAGAGACTTTCTGATCGGGATTCTATTCCACCGCAGGCGTAGAATGGTCTTACGCGAGAAACTGATGGGCTGGCAAACCGGCGTGGAATCGCCAAGGAGGAATAAACGATGATCCAGTGGATCAAACAGTTTTTCACGATCAAGCCGCGGTCTCTGGAGGAGTTCATGAGCATTCTCCAGCGCGAAGACTGCACATACGTCAACGCAGTTGCTGACCGCAGGCTGGCAACATGGAGGGAGCGTTGGATCTTCGGAGTCGCTGGTTCCATCAGAATCGGTAACTGGGAAGACTACAATCTCTATGGTTCGAGGGCGAGAGACGGGAGACCCATCATCTACAAGGAGAGCTTCGGAGTAAGCTTCTACAGCTTGAGTGGCTATGCTGACGCAGAGAAGCGTGGCAAGCTCACCATGAAGTGTATGATTACGGCATGGGCTCGTTTGTCTTTGATCAAGCAATGCATCCCGACGATCACCTGCAATTACGTGGCCGGAGGAGTTTCCATGGATGAAGTGACCAAGTGGCGCTTGTTTGAGGAAGCACACGAGCACGGAATCGAGCCATTTCCTTTGTGAGGTAATTCTTTCAGGCTCAGATGCAGTATTCTCAGAGGCGCTCTACGGCGATTGGTAGTAGCACGAAAGTGTTTCCCGATCGCCGTTTATTTTTCTGCACCTGTGTTGATAAGTTCTTGTACTTTGTTTCTGATTCCGAATATTTCTGGGATCGTATCCAATTCTTCAGGGTTACTCCTTACCATCCAGATAAGTTTGACCATCTGTCCTGAAGTATACGATTGATCTCTGTCATGGATAGGCCCCACTACTCTAATAATTTTGTGAAGAGCACTATACAGTTCTCTATATGACTGCACTTGAGATATTAATAAGTCAGGGTTTAATTCATTTATCTCTTGTTCTCTTTTTTGATTTTGTTGCTTTCGTCCATTAATTAATCGTTGTACATCTTCAATACGCATCAGATGCCCGTGTATCCACACTCGAACCTTATACTTTTCATTTTCATGGGAAAAAGGAATGTAGAATTCTGCACCAAGAGTAACTCCTTTTTTATAGTTTATATTCTGACTATATTTTATATTGAAATTTTCAATTATTTTTTTAATTGATTCTAGGTCATTTTTGGAAGCGGCTTCTAAAATCTCGTCTTTGGCTGTGTAGAAGTCTTGTGTCTCTTGAGCGCTTTGAAATATTTCGTCGTTCTCATCGTCATCTAATCCACCTTCAGAAGTGTTGATATTTGAGGTTAGTGTATCGTAAGCGTCGTTGATTTTCTTTGAAATTTCTTCTGCTGAAGAATGACTATTGATGTCAGGGTGATATTGTTTGATTAATTGAAGATAAGCTTGTCTTAGTTCCTTCAAAGATGTATTACGGCTTACTCCTAAAATTTTGTAGGGATCAGTCTCTGTCTCAATGCTCCTGTGTTCTGAATCATGACTGCCACCTTCAAACCGGCTTCTATTTACCATATAAGAGATGTTAATTGTGTTTATCATAACAAAAAACACCTGCTATTAACAGATGTCTTTTGCTGGGGTGCCTAACGGGGATCGAACCCGTGATTACTCTGCCACAGAGAGTCGTGTTACCACTACACCATAAGCACCATGTTGTATTATTTTCCTAGTCCGTTTACTAGATAATTATAGGCTTCCTCTGAAAGTAACTTACCTGATTGAATTCTTCTTAATCCTAATTCTTGTTTTTGCCTCGCTCTGCTTTTACTAGAGAGTTTTAACTCATCCGCAACTTCTTGCAAGGTCATTTTTTCTGAAAACCTCAATTCTAAAACTTTTGCTTCGATCTCTGGTAAAGATTCAAATGCGGTTTTGATTTTTTCAATTGTTTCTTTTATCGCATACTCTTTTTCTGGCGATTCACCGTATTCCATAACCTATGAAATTAAAAATCCCGCACAGAATGCAGGAGTGCTGATACCTGCTGTGTCAGGTAGGATTAAATCCAAACCAATTATAGCTTATTTTAGCCGTTTAGTCAATCTTGATTTCTTAGAAGTTTGTTAAAGACGGTCTTTACGATTTCTAGTTTTTTGAAATCTTTCTTATCAAAAGCGTAGTAATGCATCTGTCTAACTTGGCGAAGTATTTGTAAAGTCTTTTCAGTATCTATGATTTGTTGTTCGGTAAACTTTGTTTTTCCGTAGCCTTGGAAAAAAGCGTTTCTGGCTCGTGTGGCGCGCGCAGGATTTGTGGACCAAGACTTATCAAATAACTGTCTTCGAGAGAGTTCGATAAAATCGGCTAACCAAATTCCAGATCGAGCATTATCCCAGTCAATCAGTATAACTTTATTCTTTTTGGTTACAATAAGATTAGTTTCGCTCATGTCACCATGTAATAATACCGGGTGAATTTTGTTTCGTAGTGGTTTGAAAGTTTGTCTAATATTTCTTGCGATGGCGGGATAGGGATCTGAATCTAACAATTTTTTATTAATCAATTGTTTTAGCACCTTTTTTATGCCAAGCAGTTGCATTTTAATGTAATCATTAAATTCGCCTTTCCCATTATTAATTAGCCCATATCGTTTTATTCGAACTCGATGTATTTTACTTGCTAAGGAACCGAGCTCGAAATAGAGTTTGGTTTCGGTGATGATTTTCTTTTTGATTGCCGTTGTCCCATCTATGCCTGGTATGAATTCAGAAATCATAAAACCGTTTGGGAAAAAAGTTTTACTTTTGGAATAGTAAACCATCTTGGCGTGGGGGACTTTGAGCTTGCTTAGTTGTTTTTCTATCCATTCCAATTTGCCGTTTTCTGGCCAATCATGGTAGCGGAAGACGCGAGCTATAAAAAGGCCCTTGGAAGTTGATATCTTGTAAACGTGATTGATTTCACCGCTTTTAATTTTGTGAGCGGTTAAGACTTTGGTATCAAGAACCTTGGCAACCGCCACTTTTATTTTTTTATCGATTGATTTATTGTATGGAAAAATATCAGGCATGAGATAAGCATATCAAAAAATCGCTTCAGGGGCGATTTAAATAATTATCTTTGTAGTTTTTGATAGTGATTTAATTCAGGGATGATTATAACCTCTTCTCCTAGAGGTATTGTGACTGTAAAAAAGGAGTGATTGGCAGAAATTTTGGCTTCGACAGATTTGAGGTCCTTCGATTTTTCCAATCTAGCCATTGCGGTATGAAATTTTTTAGATATTTCTTCTATCTGATTTTTACCTAACCAATTGTCATAGATGTTATTAAGTAAGTCATCTAATCTTTGAATGTTCTCTTCAATTTCATTTGGATCATTACGGATAATCCATTTTTCATGAATAGGTAGATGGACTAATTTTTCTTTCTCTTGCTCTGGAACGTGACCTTTTTCAGATTCGCTCATATATTCTAGTTAATGTTTTCTATGGATAGCGCGGTATACCAACTTTCTCATTTCTTCTACAAGTATAATAGAGCTGGCGACGGCGGTGCAAATAAGCCATTCATTTGATGTCAGGGGAGTAGTGTGGAGAAGCTTGTTCATAAATGGACTGTAAATCGCAAAGACTTGCAGTGAAATAACAATTGCAGTTGCAGCTAGAAGGTATAAATTAGAAAATGGATTCATAGCGAAGACTGATTTAGTATCACTACGACTATTCCATGCGTTAAACCATTGGTAGATTGCTAAAGTAGTCATGGCGATGGTTCCAGCAAGCGCAGGTTGTGTCCCTAAGTAGTAGTTAAACAAAACCAGAGTACCCACGGCCATGGTTAGCGCCATGATGAGAATGCGTTTGCCCATGAGCCAATCAACCAATAACTTAGAGCGTGAATTAAAAGTTGATTGAAGTAGTCCCGATTCTTTTGGCTCCATTCCTAATGCCACAACCAAAAATCCATCGGTGACAAAGTTTAGCCAAATAATTTGTGAGGGTGTAACTGGTAAGGGAAGAGCAAGAAGAAGTGCTCCGGTAATAGTAAAGACTTCACCGATGCCAGTGGAGAACAAGTATAGAATAACTTTCTTGATAGTTTTGTAGATACTGCGACCTTCTTCAATGGCTGAGACAATGCTGCCAAAGTTGTCATCAAGAAGAATGATGTCTGAGGCTTCTTTGGCGACTTCGGTACCAATCAGTCCCATGGACACACCAAGGTCAGCCGCAACTAAAGACGGTGCATCGTTAACTCCATCACCAGTCATGGCGATGATTTTCCCAGAGTGACGGTAAGCTTCGATGATCTTTAATTTATGTTCTGGAGTCACCCGTGCGAATACCGAAGTCTTGCGAAGTTTTTGAGCGAGTTGTTTGGCTGTGAGTGTATCAAGTTCTGGGCCGGTGATAACGTTATCGCCCTTTTTGAATATTCCCGCTTCGGTAGCGATAGCCTCTGCGGTTACAACATGATCTCCAGTGATCATAACCACACGAATCCCAGCATTACGGGCTTTGAATAGTGCCGCTTCGACTTCAGGACGGAGTGTATCACGAATCCCAAACAAACCAATGAATGACAGTTTTTCAACATCATTAATTTCAATGGTTTTGGTATTCTTTTTCAATTCTGCAGCTATGCCGAGAACGCGTAAACCTTTTTTGGAAAATTTGTGGATCTGGGCCTCAATAGCTCGCTTGTCTTTGGGGGTGAGGTTGTGGAAAGAGTGATTGCTAAAAAATCGATTTGATTTGTCGAGAATGACTTCAGGAGCACCAATGGCGATTAACAAGTTACCATTGTCTTGTTGATGAAGTGTGGCGTGGTATTTGGTTTTTGATGAGAATGGTAGTTCGGCAAGAAGAGGTGAGTGTTTTTCGAGTGTATCTTTGTAAATCCCAAGTTTTTCAGCAAAGACTAACATAGAAGCTTCAGTAGGATCTCCTGTAACTTGCCATTGTTTAGTGTCTTCATTAAACGAAGCTCTAGCGTTGGCACAGTAAGCGGCGTAGCGTGCGACGGCAGCTAAAGAAGAATCTTTGTTAATGTGTACTTCAGAGCCGTTTAATTCAATTGCGCCAACTGGTTCGTAACCAGAGCCTTCTATGTCGTAAGTTTTACCATCAACAAAAACTTTTTGCACAGTCATTTCGTTTTTGGTAATCGTTCCAGTTTTGTCGACCGCAATAATTTGCGCTTCACCTAAACTTTCCACGGCTTGGAGTTTTTTGACGAGTGCGTTTTGTTTACTCATGCGACGAACACCGGTGGCGAGCACTAAAGTAATGACAACTGGTAAACCCTCCGGAATTATTGAGACTGAGAGTGAAACAACCGTCGCTAAAATGGTTAGGAATGTTAAACCTTGAATCAAGCCGATTATCATCAAAATAGAGGCGATACTGGCCGCGACGATAATTATCAGCCTAGAAAGTTTGGCAATGCTTTTTTTGAGGGGGTCTTCGGTATCGATATTGCTGATGGTCTCAGAGATTTTCCCGATGACTGTATTCAGACCAGTTTCTACTACTATGGCGTGTCCGTTGCCAGCGACAACATGAGTGCCCTTAAAGATCATGTTGTGTTGTTCGGTGTCTGCTAAGTTTTTGCGAGTAATCGTCTCAACAGTTTTCTTTACTGGTTCAGATTCACCAGTTAAAGAAGCTTCATCAATTGTGAGGTTGTTAGAGAGGAAGAGGCGAGCATCAGCTGGAACTTTATCACCTTCGTGAAGGAGGATAATGTCACCAACCACCACTTCCGTGTCAGAAATAATGATGTCTTTGTCATCGCGTAAGACTGTGGCTTTGGTGCTGACGAATTGTTTGAGCGCGGCAAGAGCATTTTGAGCCCGGCCTTCTTGGAACGTGCCAATAACCGCGTTAATGCTTAGAACGGAGAGTACAACAATACTATCGCTGATATCACCGATGAAGTAGACAATAACTGAAGCGCTGAACAGCAAGTAGATTAAAGGACTTTGAAATTGACGCGCAAAAATTTTAAGCAGGCTATCTGCTTTGGGTTCTGGTAATGCGTTGGGGCCATTTTCGCGCAAACGTTTGCGAGCAATGGCGGCGCTTAAGCCTTTTTTGTTTGTTTCAAGTTCGCGAAAGATCTGCTGAGCAGATTTAGCGTACCAATTTGGTCTCATCTATGTTATTATAGCAGGTCTTTAACAAAAAACCGCCTAAACAGAGGCGGAGTTTTGAGAGTTTTGTAATTCTTGAAGTTTTTGGGCAGCTTCAAGTGGTACCCAGCGATAATGCTGATGCCCAGCTTTATCTTTTATCTTGGTAAGAAAGAGGTCTTTGGCGCCAATTTGGAAAGAAAATACTAAAGTGTTGATCATAAACAAGATTAACTCTTGAGTAGCGCGGTTCATAAAGTTGAGTACTGGTTCTTGGTAACCATCGGAGTGGGTAAAGAGTTGAGGAATAACCGTGCGATGTTTTTGTTCAAAGACAAAGGGAGTAATTGCCGTTAAATTTCCTTGCTCATCTTTTTTGTCGACAACCGTGGTTAAGTAGCCGAGCCATCGAGTGTTGCTAGAAATAAATTGTTCTAAATCTTTACCGAACTGTAATTTATTTTCTGGAGTGTTGGCTTTAATGTATTCGCCAATGGCTTTACCGCTGTGGGGGATGCTGTCTTCACCGGTTGAAGTTTCCCATTCTTTGAAAGAACTACCGAGAATGACATTCATAGCTTTGCTTAATGCGTCGAGACTAGGCTTGATCTCAGAGAAAAAGCCAATAATGTATTGTTGCAATTCTGGAACGTTCTTGGAAATGTTTTCGTCTTTAGCTTTAGTCTTTTGGCCTTCGCGTTTAAACTCTTTCCACGACGCTTTTTCATTAATCTTGTAGTTACGACGATGCTCATTCATAGCAAAGAGTCCTGTGCCGAGAGCTTCGAGCGCTTCTTCGAGTGCGGTTTCTTGTTCTGGCTTGTCTTTGTACAGAGTTTCTTTAGTGTTGAGCTGGTCGGGTAAAGATAAAAGTTCGCCAACAATTAAAGCATCTGCTAAGTCGATAGGTTTTAAAGATGTGTTCATAGATTGATCTATTATATGGAAAAATATGGCTTAAGTCAATGCTCGCGATTGACGCGACCTCATCTTGGGCAGTACTATATAGTTATGAAAAAGTTTTTTAAAGCCGTGTGGCGACAATTGGAAGTTATCATCGGAGGCATCATCAATTTTATTGGAGATAAGTTGGGTTAATGCGCGTCGCTAGCAATAAATTTTATATTGGGTTTGTCGTTGTGGTCACAGCATTTTTAGCTGTGGCTTTTGTTAAACACGATACTTCTCGTTTTGCAGAGATTCCTTTAGAAGCAGTGGCCCCAAATGTTTCGCCATTTTCTGAATACGAACGAGGAAAGGTGGTGGAAATAATTGATGAACAACGCGATGACTTAGGTGATGATTCTTCATTAGAGCGAATTGTTCAAACGGCTAAAGTTGAATTAACCACAGGAGAAAAAGCAGGGGAGACAACCGAAGTTACTCATGAGGTTGTTGACCCACGACAGGTGTTAAAGGTTAACAGTAAGGTTGTGTTGGCGTATTTAGGTGAAGAACAGATTATCTCTGGAAACGAGTACGTGGTGATTGATATCTATCGACTTCCCGGCATTGGTATTTTTGTGTTACTGTTCATTGCCTTGGCGATTATTTTTGGAAGATGGCATGGTTTGACTGCTATTTTGGGTTTGGCTTTCAGTTTAGTTGTCTTGTTGTATTATTTAGCTCCACAAATTTTGTCAGGAGCAAATCCTGTTGTGGCAGCGATTATTGCTGCTGTGGTGATTGCTATCGTTTCAATTTATGTGGCGCATGGATTTAATAGACGAACGACTCTCGCTGTTGTTTCTACTATAGTTGTATTATTTTTAGCTGAAGGCTTGGCTGCCGTTGCAGTTAAAATTTTTCATTTGTTTGGCAATGGTTCGGAAGAAGTCTTTTTACTACAAGCCACATCTTTAGGCGCACTCGACTTACAAGGGGTTCTCCTTGCTAGCATTATTATTGGTACTCTAGGAATTTTGGATGATATTACGACAGCGCAAAGTGCCGCAGTCGAAGAGCTTTATTTAGCAAATTCTAGCGTTAGTTTGCGCGAGCTTTATAATAAAGCTATGTCGATTGGTCGAGAACACATTGCGTCTTTGATCAACACCTTAGTTTTAGTTTATGCCGGAGCGTTTTTCCCGCTATTCCTTGTGATCGTCTTAAACTTTCACCAGCCAATTTGGGTGGTTATGAATAGTGAATTCATTGCCGAAGAAATTGTCAGGGCGTTGGTGGGAAGCACTGCCTTAGTTCTAGCCGTGCCTTTATCTAGTATTTTAGCTTCGTGGTATTTTACTCGACGTCATAAAAAAACAACCCCAAGTTAGGGGTTGTTTTTTTATGACTTACATTACGTTACTCGTTAGAGTCTTCTGGGCTTTCGGGTTCACCCAAGGTGGCCTTTAGTGTATCACGAGCCGCTGTCGATTCGGTTTTAAATGTTTCGATAGCCGCTTTGATAGCAGCTTGTCTCGTGTTCTTAAGTTCTTCTAATTCTGAACTTGAGCTTTCAAAAGTTTTGCGTTCAGCTGCAAACTTTTCTTTAGCCGCTTTTATAGATGCTTGTAGAGTTTGAAATACAGTTTGCTTGTCGACACCAGAAGCACAGTCGGCTTTTGCTTGTGTCACGGCGGCGTCAATAGAAGCCTTCATAGTTGCTAAAGCTGAAGCCATTTTGTCTTGGCGGCTGCCCAAGATTTCTTGTACTCCTTGGAGGTAAGCTGTAAGTGCGGTATCAATTGCTGCACGTCGTTTTGCTACTGCGGCTTCGATTTGAGCCTGGAATACTTTTATAGCAGCTTGATCATCGCTCTCAGGATATTTTTCTAAAAGCTTGGCGATAAGTTCTTCGCGATTGTCATCGGCTTTGCCACGAAAAGTATCAAGTTTTTCGCGACCATTACCTTTGCGAGCGATAAGTTCCTCGCGACGATGAATTTTTCGTTCTTGCCATTCTGTGCGCTTACCTTCAAGTCGTTTCTTTATACTCTCAGCGCCTTGCTCAAGGCGTAAACAAGCTTGAGCATCTTTGGGGCGTTTTTCCTCAGAGTCTTTATTTTTTAGCTGTTCAAATCTTCTTCGTTCAAGATTGCTTTTATCATCAGTACTTTCTTCGTTGGCATAAGCCGGTAAAGCTAAAGCAAACAGGAATAGTCCGACAATAAGTTGTTTAGAAGTTGATGTCATAGTTGTCGTTGCTTGTGCTGTTAATAATCTCTTGGTCTTTAGTCACGCTTTCGTTGGCATCGGTATCAGCGCTAGCGTTAGCTGTTTCTTGTTCTTTTACAGCATCATTTGTAATTTGATCGAGAGTGCTATCAATACTTATTGGTACATTATCTTCTGAAGATGCTTCAGTTGATGATTGTTTTGTAGAATCAGAAACTGTCGTGTCTGATGCTGTCTTTTGTTTGATAGAGAGCCCAATTGCTGTTGCGGTGATTAAAACCACAAGGATAATTGGTCCCCAGATCATCACTTTTTTGTTCATATATATTTAGTTAATTTTTCTAGGTGCAAAGCGCCTAGATACATTATACCGTACTTCCCAAGTATTTATTGATTCAATGGGGGATATGCCATAACTAACCCTAAAAATCTTTAATTTTACTAATGAAAGGAAATATGCTATAATATACGCATATTACTACTGCGGAGGGGCATGTAGTTTTTTATTTTCGATATTTTAGATTTTGAGAAAGGGAATGTCTTATGGTCAAAAAAGTTAAACCAGTTCCAACTGGCTTTCCAGCTATTTCTTTGAAGTTCACGAATTGGATCGGATCAGTGTCCTCACTTATTTTACACACGATATTTTTTGTGGGTAGTTTTGTTTTGTATTTTTGGGGTGTTGATTTGGAGAAGATTTTATTAGTGTTAACAACTGTGGTCTCACTCGAAGCGATTTATTTAGCAATCTTTATTCAAATGACGGTCAATCGTAATACTCAAAGTTTGGAAGAAGTTGAAGAAGACATCGATGAAATTCAAGAAGACGTTGAAGAAATTGAAAAAGATATTGATGAGATGGAAAAAGATATCGATGAAATTCAAGAAGACGTTGAAGAAATTGAAAAAGATGATGAAGAGGATGACAAGCATGACAACGCCACGATGCAATCTCTAACCGAGATTCAAACAAACTTAGTGAGACTGATGGGTGATATTGAAGTTTTAAAACAAGAGAAACAAGAAAAGAAATAATATATTTAAAAGGCCCCCAGCTGGGGGCTTTTATTTTTAACTATCTCGGCTGGCAATTTGTTGACGCCATAGCGCAGCGTACAAACCTTTTTGCTCAAGGAGGTTGCTGTGACTTCCTTGTTCCACAATTTTTCCTTTTTCTAGAACAAAAATATTTTTGGCATGAATGATAGTTGAGAGACGATGAGCGACTAAGACTGTAATAAGCCCTGGTTTTAACTTTTCGATATCGCGGATAGTTGCGGTAATTTCTTCTTCCGTTAGGGAATCCAAACTGCTTGTGGCTTCGTCAAAAATAATTAAGTCTGGATCACGAAGTAGGGCACGGGCAATAGCCAGTCGTTGCTTTTCACCACCGGAAAGTTTCAGGCCACCTTCGCCAATTTTAGTTTCCAATCCTTGTCCACCACGTTCAATTATGGTAGTAGCCGACGCCGCTTTGAGAGCGTTGAGGCAATCTGCATCGCTGGCATCTGGTGAGGCAAATAATAGGTTTTCTCGAATCGTTCCGGCGAATAACTGGGTGTCTTGGCTGACTAAACCAATTTGTTTACGGAAGTCAGCAATATCAATAGTTTGGTTATCGGTTCCATTGATTAAAATTTTACCAGTAGTTGGTTTATACAAGCCGACAAGTAATTTAATTAAAGTAGTTTTACCGCTGCCAGAAGGTCCGACAAAGGCAACAGTGTCTCCTGGACAGATGTTAATGTTGATATCGTTCACAGCGATTTCTGGTCCCGACTCATATTTAAAGCTCACCGCATTAAAAGCGATGTTTTTGACATCACCAATACTTACAGGATTTTCTGGCTTTGGTTCTTTTGGTGTGTTTAGAATTCCTTCCAATCTTTCCATGCTCGCTTTGGTTTCTTGGTAAGTCGTGGTTAAATTGCCAAACTCAGAAAGCGGATTGAATATCATGAAAGAGTAAAACAATAAAGTGAAGAACTCACCCAAACTAATGGCTGTGGTGAAGACTAGCCATAACATGAGGAGCATTAACACAGAGCGGAGAGCATTGATGAGGGTACCTTGAATAAACGAAAATTTTCGAATTAAGCGAATCTTCTTTAATTCCAGCTGTAAAATTGTTTCGTTGACGGTATTGAGGTGAGTAATTTCTTGCTGTTCTAACCCCAAAGATTTGACAAGCTCAACGTTACGCAAGGTTTCGGTAGTGGATCCCGCTAAACTCGAGGTTTCTTTGATAATGATTTCCTGAGCACCCTTAATTTTCTTAGAAATTAAATAGGTGGCAGTTCCTAAAATCGGAATAATTAAGATATAACCAACACCGATTGACCAGTGAACAAAGAAAGCATAGCCAATTACAAAAATTATTCCTACGAGAGATAAAAATAAAATGCCAATACTTTGGCCGATTAAAAGTTGGCTATCGTTACGAGCTTTTTGAAGTTTGTTTAAAAATTCGCCACTGCGCTGATCTTCAAACACGGCAAAAGGTAGAGAAAAAGAATGTTCAACGCTATGGTTGTACATTCGTGCGCCAAGTCGTTGAGTGATGACGTTGACGAAATAGTCTTGAAAGTTTTTAGCAATGCGAGAGATAAAAGCGACTCCCATGGTTGCTAATAAGAGCAGCCCCACACCCTTTAAAAATTGGTTTTGAGGGATTTTATCAATCTGGGTAGCGTAATTATCAATAATGTATCGAAAAATCTGTGGGTCGAGCAAGGAAAATAATTGGTTGGTTGTGGCTAAAACCAAAGCAATAGCCAGCAGCTTTTTGTAGTTTTTGAGGTAATTCCAAAGTAATTTCATATCTCTTAGTATGCATTGCTTAGGAAATTTGGTCAAAAAATAGCCACCGAGCGTGAGCGAGGTGGCTATCGTAGCATTCTTTGCGTTTGCAGTGCTGTCTGATCTTCTGCCAGAAATTTGCCGTGACTCTTGTCCGCGTTCCAAAACATGATCGAGTCTTCAGAGTTGTTGTGGTCAACTCCAAAGTAGTGGAGGATTTCATGCTTAAGTGTGCAAGTCGCGACATTTTTCAGTCCCGCATTTGATAGATTCGCTTGCAGGTTAAAGTCAAACATGGCAATAGTCCTTATGTCCTTTCTAGTCAGTCCATAGAACCTTGTAGAGTTGTCGGCGTTTCTTTTCCATCCGCCAAAGAAATCAATAAGTTGCATAACTTTGACTTCAGTTGAAATTTCTGTTCGATTGCTTACAAACAGGTGACCATCCCACTTGATGATAGAGTTTCGCATGTCGGAGCGAAGTCGTATTTCATCAAGGCTTGACCATGGACTAACTCGCATAGGCTGTGGTTTTGTAAACAAGATCCTGTAGCCCGTCTCGGCTTCAAATTCTTGAGACCCTTGATCAAGAGTTTTTTGAAGCTTTTCAAGTGACAGTGGGTTTTGGACGTCGTAGTAGACCGCGAACAGAAATATGTCCGGTGTTGATTGGTTCACTCTAAAACCTTTCGAATGCGGAAAGGAAATAGAATTCGGTGTGCTCAACAGATAGAACACACACAAAAACGCACAGGCTTTCAAGAAGTTCCGTTTCATGAGTGTCCTCCGTAGCAGAGATTGTACTTTTACAGTATTATGCTTGTGTTCAGCTGTCAATAAAAAAACACCACGGAATTTTTTCCGTGGTGTTTTCTATTTACTTTCGGATGAGTTCCCAGCCTTCAGGAACATCACAAGGAGAAGGGAAGTCTTCGGTATCTCCAGTTTGGGGATTTCGCGCTGGGGTAATAACTTGGATACAGAATTCATCATCGCTTGTTACTTCCTCGGCTGGTTTCGACGGTGTATTCCTATCGGGTTGAATTTTTTCTACTTCCTGACCAGTTTTAATAGTACGCACTTCAACAGATCCGTTATTGCCATTGGGCTGCGAGACAAAATATGCAATACCTAAACCGATCAAGATTGCGATGATCGCAAAGTAGGCGATAGACTTATTTGAAATTTGCTTAGGATCAAACATTATTTTGAGACGATAATCGCTTGTTTGATGTTGGTGTTAGTAGTGTGACCACTTGGTTCCCATTCGCCGGTGGCGTTGTAAAGTGTTTCGTAGCTGTAACGATACTGTCGACCAAGTCTTGTTCCGGGATCGTTGGTGATAAAACCTTTGTCATCATAACCGATAATCACAAGCATGTGATAAATTGGTCCAGGAACTTTAAAGTTTGGATTTTCTAACATTCGTCCGTTAACTGGCAAAATTATTGGTTTGCCTTCACTGAGCGCTCGCTTTAAATCATCTTCATCAAAGTTTTTGATAATAGTTGCAGCGACATTGTAATTGTCTTCAATCATTTGTTTGGTTTCCGCGGTGTTGATACTAAGGTAGTAACCAAATTCTTCTGTTTGATATTCAGTTAAAGAACTGATTTGAGATTCAACAGACTCGGCACTCAAAGTTTTGGCAGTGTCGCCATTAAAATATGCAGCGGCCATAATGATTGAGGCTTCTTCACAAGCTTCATTGTGAAGTTCGTCCCAGTTGGCGGTTGGAGCTTGGGGAGTGAAGGGTACAGATAGCACAACCTTATCTTTTATGATTGTAGACGAAGTTGGGTTTTCTTTGTCTGAGTTCGTTGAGGGGGTTGGTGTGGGTTTGGTATTTTGAGTCGTATCGGTTGGTGCAATTTCTTCTGGTGTACGGGTGCGATCAAAGAAGACCACTGCTGTTATAGCCAAAGCAACTATTACCAACCCGACTAAAATTTTATTAGATGATCCTAAAGATTTTTTCATAGAATATCTTCCTTGTTGATGGTTATGTATCCACCCAGAGGAATGTTCTTTAATTCTAACTTATTTATACGAATTCGCTTAAGATTAGTAACGGCTAGACCAACGGCTTGGAACATCCGACGAACTTGCCGTTTCTTTCCTTCGTGGATGGTGATGTGTACCGTATTACTCTTAGCCTTAATTGTGGCAGGGTAGGTGAGTCCAGTAGCAATTTCTACGCCTTCTCGGAGTTTCTGTAATTGTTCTTTGGTTGGGGTGACGTCTGTTGCAACTTCGTATTCTTTGTCGTGTTCGTATTTCGGATGGGCGAGTTGTTGAGTGAGGTCTCCGTCGTTGGTCATGATAATTAAACCTTCAGTATCGTAGTCTAAGCGTCCAACATTCCAAACTTTTGTGCGAATGTCTTCGGGTAAAAGAGAGAACACAGTTTTTCGTCCTTGCGGATCACGTTTGCTGACCACGTAGCCTTTAGGTTTGTTGATTGCAATGTAAATTTTTTCCGCTTCAGGTTTGATGAGTTTGCCGTAAACTTTAACGATATCAACTTCTGGATCAACTTTGTCTCCAAGCTTAGCTTTTTTGCCATTGATAAGAACTTGGCCAGATTTGATAAACTCTTCGGCTTTACGACGTGAGGCGACACCTTGTTCGCTAAGATATTTTTGAA
>JADZEH010000033.1 GCA_020850635.1 Candidatus Doudnabacteria bacterium
CAATCGGTTTTGCGGCATTGCCGCTTTAGTAGTTGTGGCATCTTTGGTATTTCTTTTCATCTTCTGTTTATATTTTAAAGTGAAGTAATTCTAATTCGGCAACGACCGCAAAGCCGTCCAACGTTATGCACAAGCACTACCGAATCGCTTTCAAATAACATTCTCGTATCACTTTAGCATCCCATAAGGCATTATGCTTTTGACTTCCTTTAGTCATTCCTACAAACTCTTCACGGCTTATGCTCCATTTTGCTTTGCCAACGCACCTGCAAATAACTTAGCCCTCCCTGCTTTCAAATTAAGTTTAGTGTTTCGCCTTCTCTGAATTAACAGCGTTTCTTTTTATGCCTTCCGAAAAGCCAAAATCTTGCCCCCGACTTTGCGGGTTTCGATAGACCAGCCCTCCGATCTGGCCCTATACCTAAAGTTTGTTAATTCTGCCGGTTTTATTTCTTTAAGTTCGCCAATTCCTATTTTAAAGGCTTTTTTAGGCTTTCTACCCCGTGTTTCTGTTTTCATAGCCACAATAGTAAAGCAAAAAAACTTAAATTAAAAATAATTATTTTAAAATAAATTGTTGCAAAATAGATTTTTACTTTTACCTTTGGGATATGGTTGACGAGGTAGTCAACCGGAAACACTAAAAACTATTCAAAATGAAAAATCAATTTGACTCCATGTACCACGAAATACAATTTATCGAAACGCCTGATTTTAAACACCTCTTTGAAATCGCCAAAGAGTTTTACGTTCAAAAGGACTTATCGGCTCCCGGCTGTTACAGTATCGTTCCTGAGCTATCCGGTAACGGCAAGATCAATTATGTTTTTTTGGGTAAGGGTAGAATAAACTAATTTCAATCATGAACATGATTACCGAATACCCGCAATTTACCTACTCCAAAAATCGATTTTACTCAACTGAGAGCGAAGATGAAGCAAAAGCCTTCGCAATATTTTGGGGAGGTTCTTACAAAGAGATCGTTTCGTTCCCGAATAACTACTTTAAAATTGAAATATGACCACCCTATCCAGCCCCTACTTTCCCAACACAAAGGAGCGCACAGAGATGCTAATTTATCAGGCTTTCTCCTATGGGAATACGACTTTTAGATGTAACTTAAATTAAAAATAAACACTTATGAGCGAAGTAGCACTAACAACAAAATCACTTTTTGCGCGAGATGACGTAAAAGCAAAATTTCAGGAGATGCTTGGCAAAAGGTCAACATCTTTTATAACTTCTGTTTTGCAGATAGTTGCCAGTAATGAACTTTTGGCAAAAGCAGACCCGACAAGCGTTTACCAATCCGCAGCGGTGGCGGCAACATTAGATTTACCTCTAAACAATAACTTAGGTTTTGCGTATATCGTGCCGTACAATCAAAAGCAGAAAGACGGAAGTTTTAAGACGGTGGCACAATTCCAGTTAGGGTATAAGGGATTTATTCAACTTGCCCAGCGGTCCGGTCAGTTCAAAACTATAAGCGCAACACCAGTGTTCGAGGGACAGCTAATCGAACAAAATCCGTTAACAGGGTTTGTATTTGATTGGACAAAGAAAACCAGCGATAAGGTAATTGGTTACGCGGCTTACTTCCATTTGTTGAACGGATTTGAAAAGACTTTGTATGCAACTGTGGAGGAACTGAAAGCTCATGGGACCAAGTACAGCCAGACATTTAAAAAGGGTTACGGACTATGGAAGGATGATTTTGACTCAATGGCCATCAAAACGGTTTTAAAGCTGTTACTGGCTAAGTTTGCGCCCCTTTCGGTTGATATGCAAAGAGCCGTTATAACCGATCAGGCTGTAATTAACAATGCAGAAACACAAGATGTTACCTATGTTGATAACGAGGAAACATTAATCGACAAGGAATCAGAGCGGGTCCGGCTAATGATTGAGCAAGCTACTACGGACAATGACTTAAAAGAGATTGAGCCGCATTTAAAGCAAGAGCATCTTGACTTATTCACACAGAAAAAGGACGAATTAAAATCTAAAAAATGAGTTTTGATAGCTATAAATTTCACCCCTCAAGTTTAGGACTGATAATGACAGAAAGCCGGACCAAAGAGCCGATAGGAGAAACTGCAAAGGCACACTTGTTGCAATGCTGGATTGAAGAAAAATACGGAAGAAGGAAAGATATTTCCAACAAGTACATAGAAAAAGGTATTGCGCAAGAGGAGGAGAGTATTACGCTTTACTCTTTGGTAACTAAAAAATTCCACAAGAAGAACACGGAGACAATATCGAATGATTTCTTTGTGGGCACTCCTGATCTTTACGATGGAGCTTCAGTAACTGAAGCTGAATTAATTATCGACATTAAAACATCGTGGGATATATTCACTTTTTTTCAGGTACTTCAAAAGCCAGTGAATAAAAACTATTATTGGCAGCTTCAGGCCTACATGGATTTGACAGGAGCCAGTCGAGCCAAATTAGTGTACTGCCTTGTTGATACACCTATTAACTTAATCGAGGATGAGAAACGTAAGTTGGCATGGGCTATGAATGTTATAGACCCAGAGGCCAGCCCAGAATATCAAACCAAATGTCAGCAGATTGAAAAAAATATGATGTTTGTAGACATCCCTAAACAGGATAGGTATATTGCTTTTGAATTTGAGCGAAATCAGGCCGATATTGATAAGGCACATGAAAGAGTTTTAGAGTGTCGTGATTTTCTCAATCTTTTCTCATTAAGTCGAGGCCTATGACCCTACCCATAAAACTAACCGACTACAAGCAAGCAGTAAAAGAAGCTGGCGAGGTAAGTGTAAAAAATAAACACCTGATAATTTATGTCTATCGCAAAACTGAAGGCGGCTACGTTATCGACTATCAGGCGGGAGCTTTCAGCAATGAAAAATTAATAATGAAACTTTTAAACGGTGAAGCGGTATGATAGCAGAACTTTATTATAGATACTCAAAGCTGGATAAGCAAAAGCAATTTGCCTTGTTGGCCAATAATGTTTGGATTTGGTTTTACTTGGGAGAAAACCTTAAAGGCGTAAAAGTTAATTTATATCCATACGTTCCAAGTAAGACGCAATTCAATTCTGAATTTAGGCTTTTAAAGAAGTATGATTACAATGGATGCCATGAGATAGCAGACTGGATTGCAAAGAGGATAAGAACTAAACTAAAGCCATGACCACCACCGAAGAAAAGATACTCGACCGGTTGCGTCCGGCTGTGATTGCGATAGTAAAAACATTTGGCAATCAGATGGACTTAGGAAACGATTTTATCCGGTTCCGGTACTTAGATGAAACCTACGAATTGAAAGTAAGGAAAGTTAAACCGAGAAAACAAAAACCCAATGAAACAGATTGAAAGTCAAAAAAAAGCTATCTTAGACTGGCTTAACAAAGGTAAGCCGCTGAACTCATTCCAAGCTATTAAGCTATTCGGATGCACGAAGGTTTCAACAAGAATAGGTGAACTTGAGCGTGAGGGCAAAATATCAGTTGTGCGCACGTGGTTTCCTGTTCAGACACGTTTTTGCGCTAAAGTAATGGTAAGAAGGTATCAAAAAGTAAAACTATGAGCAAGTCATTTTGGAAGGGATTATCAATAGCCTTTGGTATTTTGGCCGTGTGTGTTTTTTTGTTTTGGATGTTAAACGAATTGTTGAAATCGTTATGAGATATTTAATACATCCGGTTGGCCACGAACCATTTTTTACAAATTGGTTTGGTGATGGTCTTGTGCCTGAGGGCGAGTATGTATGTTACGACCTGTGGAATAAAGTTTACACACGTAACGGAAATGACTGGAATAAAATAACCGAAGATCACCTATGAAAGACCTCAGGCGTAAGCGCGAACTTGAACGGAAACTAAAGCGCGACTTTATTTTATTCGTTATCTTTTTGTTGATTGGCTTCCATGCCAGTGTTATATTAGGTACTTATATAGGGTTGTTTTTATGACCTGCCAGAATGATTGCCTATGGCCTAACTGCCAGTGTAGCGAGCCGCCACGTTACGACAACGAACCAGAAATTAACTGGTGGAAGGTAGCGACATCGGAAGCATGAAAAAACTTCTTAAATACCCATTAGCGTTATTGTTTCCGGTGGTGTATGTGCTGATATTCCTGATACTTTCAGGCTGCGTAACCCACCGCCCAAGATACGACAAGTACGACAAAGACGGCCTACTCAAAAGCAGTACGCCTCTTTTTCTGGATAAATCGAAAGGAAGGAAAACTAAACTAAAGCATGGACGCTGAAGGTTACCCTGAAGAAAAAGAGTTGCGAATGATTCGCAAGTGGGATATTAAAGACTTCCCATCACTACTTCAATTTGTTGAAGATCGCTGGTGTTATGAAAATTTTATCAGGCGCAATGTAATTAAAGACATTGTCGGTAAACCTATACTTGAGTGGGTATTGATAACTGGCGGGTGGTCTGGTAATGAAAGTTTAGTTAACGCTATTTTAGGCAATCAGCTTTTTGAAATGTGCTTTTATCAATCGTGGACACGCGGAGGCAAGCACGTATTTCACATTGACCCGCAAATTGTAGGCTTTAAATTAATTTCTGACTACTGCAAAGAAAACAAAGTCAGCAAGCAATACGTGAGCAAGGCAAAGGATAAATTTGAATACTTTAAACTTGCACCCAACAAAACATTTATCAGAAAACTAAACCAGTAAAGCGATCCACTTAATCAGAAAGAGATGACAGAAGAAGAAGCAATAAAAGTAATAGCCTACTTGACGAGCAGCTACAATTGCAGCATGATCTGATTAAGCAACTTAAAGCCGAGATTGACAGATTGAATACTTTGTTAAACCTAAACACAGCACACAGATGACAAAAAAGCGACTCCCTAAAATCGGTTACCTCTAAAATGCTGAAACAGTAGTTTGTAATTTTTAGTAAGTTTTATATCTTTGTGTCAACATAAAGCAAAAATTTTTTAGCAATCTGTCTTAGGCCGATGGGATTGCAAACATCCACTTTTATAACCCGTGTGGGGGAGGAGCCTAAGCCGACCCTATACGGGTTAACTTTTTTATTTATGAACTACAAACAATTACTTAGGCATCCACTTTGGCAAAAGAAGCGGTTAGAGATATTTCATCGCGATAACTGGAAATGTGTTAACTGCACGGATGAATTTTCAAATCTTCAAGTACATCACCTGTACTATGAGCCAAACCGATTGCCGTGGGAATACCATAACGAATGTTTTCAGACTTTGTGTGAATGCTGCCATGAAAAAGCCGAGTTTTTGAAGTGGATGCTTACTGATGGTATTGTCTTGCTTAAGGCTGATTTTTCTAATTCTGAAATTGATGATATTTATTTGGCTGTTGAAAACAAAGTAAACACTAATTTTCA
>JADZEH010000034.1 GCA_020850635.1 Candidatus Doudnabacteria bacterium
AATGTTCCGTGTTATTTGGCTGAAGAACCGTTGTTATGTGTCGCTAAAGGCACTGGTATTGCCCTTGAGCACTTAGATAGCTACAAGAAGAGTATTTTAAGTATCAAATAAAATGTCAGAACGATTTATACCTGAGGAATATCTAGTAGGAGCTCATAAAAATAAAGACGGCAGTTGGGATACTAGTAGAGCAATGAAAATGCGCCCACCCGCAGAGGGAAATCAGGATGCAGAATCAGAGCAAGCGGAATCGATGGTTTTTATAAACCCTATCGAGGGTGGCAAAGAAGGCACTCAAGGTCAGGGTCGAGAAACAAGAACGGAAGTGATTATTTCCAATAAGCAACTTATCCATGGAAGTTTGTCAGAAAGTAGTGGAGCTTTTGGTACAGTTTATACTGTAGATGTGACTTTACCTGCTCATGCTGGTAAAAAGTATAAGTTTGTTCTAAAAGAGATGTTAGATATTGGTGATAATACTGAAAATGCGTTGAGTAATCATCGGGCTGCAAAAAAAGCAGGTTTGAAGGTGTGGAAAACTTATCGAATTAGCGAAGACAAGCATAATATACTCATGTCCACTGGCCAGCTTGAAGGCTGGGAAGTACTACATGGGAATATTTTAGACGAGGAACCTGTTTATAAGCCAATTCCTGAATTTACTAACTTTGAACTATTTTTGACAGACTATTACGCACAAGCACTCAAAGCTACACAAAACTCAATTAATATTAATGCCGATGTTCCATTTATCATGGTTCGAGAAGATGAAATTGATTTTGTTCTTGGGGACGTCGATCAGTTAGAGGTAGTGGCGACACAAAACAAAACTCTTTTGGCGAAGAATCTTCAATCAATGCATTTTTCTTTACGTTCGCACTTAGAAAATGTTTATGGAGCAACCGCATCAGGACGCTATATTGATTCCTCTAGGGATTATATTAAAAGTATTTATGGTGTTGAGGTAGTAGATTATTCAGAGTGAGAAGGCGGGTAGTTGTTTTTTTAGCATAAACGTCGTATACTAAAACTAAGATTAGTTCAGAGTTTTTGAAATCAAAACAAAGCGAGCCGAAATAAAATAGGA
Source organism: Candidatus Doudnabacteria bacterium (assembly GCA_020850635.1). GTDB lineage: Bacteria > Patescibacteriota > Doudnabacteria > UBA920 > UBA920 > JADZEH01. Next base: position 1,088 of record JADZEH010000034.1, read on the forward strand.
TGGAACAGAATAGTTTAAAGAAATCGTTGTATGTTTTCCTCACGTCATTGTTGGGGATTTTGTTGTTCGCGACGATCCAAAAATCACTGGCGTTAATCGGTATCATTTTATTAAACATAGATTATAGTTTTTACAGTCTTGGTACGAATCCATATCAAGTCCATGCCTTGAATATTGCGACCATGATGTTGGCATTATTTCTTGGTGGTTGGTATGGGGTTTGGATTGGCCTTCATTGGTACCATTTTGTTTATGAACAGGGTAATGGTGGTTGGTTACATGGCTTCAGTGGAGGATTATTTCATCATCGCCCAAAATCAGTATCCCATAAACCAGCCGCAAAAGTAGTTAGGCCTGTGGTTGTGAGTCATAAATCAAAACCTCAACCTCAACCACGACCAGTAGAAGTAGATAGTGTAGGGGAACCTGCTGGTGGTTGGGAGTTTGATGATTTACTCTCTCGCCGACAGGTTAGGGTTGTAAAAAAACCTCGCACACGAGTAAAAAGAACTAAATCAAATTTAGACCAATGACATCAGGTAAGCTGATCGGATACGGTGTCGTACTTTCATTAATTTTGACAACGTTAAAATTATTTTTTTATCGTTTTTTGAATACAGAGTCGGTAACAATTTTGCTAGTAATATATGTATTGTTGATGGTTTTTACCGTTGCTTCTGTGAGACGCGTCGGTATTATTAATTATCTCGAGAGTGTAGTCGTTATAATTTTTTGGTTGAGTTTTGGTCTGATTTTTGATATCTTCGCCATTGGCTTAGGTTATGGTCTGGAACCTTACACTCACATCACGTTTTGGTTGATGTATCCGTTGCTTTTGTTAACGATCTTTCTTTTCCACAAAAAACGCCACGTCGATATTCGGCGGGGCGGAGAAGGTAAATAGCTAGAAATAAAGTGAGCGCGCTTCCCGAGATGGGAGGCGCGCTCTTCGAATTGTGGTGCTCAAATAAGTGGTGAGCAGTGAGCCTACTTGGGAGGCTTGGTGGTGCGAGGCATGAGGTGGCTCGGCATACGAGGAGTCGCGCCGAACGGGTTGAGGGGTCGACGAACCGGAGCGTTGGCGTGGCCAGCGATTCTCTGCTCGGTCTTTTTGGCCCCGAATGACTTGTGCTGCTTCGGCTTTTCCGGAGACCTGAGAACTGACATAATCATTCTCCCATGTTCGGAAGTTTCAGGAATGTAGGAGAGGATCCTCCTAAGAGATCTTGTTTTTAGTATGAACTTCTTTTTTATAAAGCGCAAGTCGGTAAGTAAATTGACCATGGGTGAACAATCGTATACCATAAGAGCATGCAACGAATTATCGCCCACATCGACATGAATAGTTATTTTGCTTCAGTGGAACAGCAAGATAATTTAGCCTGGCGCGGTCAGCCAGTGGGAGTTTGTGAGCATTTAGGCGGCATTATTATTGCAGCAAGTGTGGAAGCTAAAAAATGGGGGATTAAAACTGGAACTCCAGTGTGGGAAGCTAAGCGATTGTATCCTAAAATTTTTTTAACCCCAACTCACCCCGATCGGTATCGTCATTACACCGCGAAGTTTTTGAAAGTCTTTGCCGATTATACGGATGATTTAGAAAAATATAGCATAGATGAAGCCTTTTTAGATATCACCAAAATTTGTAACACGATAAAGAATGGGGTTCGCCAAGATCCTTTTGCTGAGGCGGAGGCTGTAGTGCGTGAAATTAAATTGCGCATGAAAACTGAGGTTGGAGATTGGCTTCGTTGTAGTGCTGGTATCGGGACTAATAAGTTGATTGCTAAAATCGCTTCCGACATGCAAAAACCAGATGGTCTTGTGGTTGTTCGTCCCGAAGATAAAATTAAGCTTTACGACAAACTAGCTTTAACCGATATTCCTGGAATCGGGTTTAGGATGGAGCGTCGCTTAAATTTGTTAGGCATCAAAACCTTAAAAGACTTACGAGATTATCCACATAGTAAACTTGTGGAAAAGTTTGGCATACCGGGGCATCATTTGCATAGCATGGGTCAGCTTGAGGGCAGTTGGAAAGAAGGGTTTATTGATGAACCGATTAAATCCATTGGTCACATGTATACCGTGGCTAAAGAGTATCGTAAGCCTGGGGTGCTGGAACCTGTTTTATACAAGTTGTCGGAGATGGTTGGGGCAAGGCTGCGTGTAAATGAAATGACGGGAGATGTTTTGCATGTTCATGTTCACACCCTTGCTAAACCCATGGAGCAGATTATGGGTGAGGATGTTAGGGGAGTGAGCGAGGGTTTTGGTCGAACTTATAAAAATATTGATTGCGTAGGAAAGTCGAGACGGCTTGGTTATCAAATTCAAGATGGTCGTGATATTTTTTTGGAATCAATGGCGACCTTAAAGTCATTGCAGTTAGATACAACTGACGCCTCAATGTATTTAGTTGGTGTAACTGTGGCCAGTTTACAACCGACAAGCAATCAGCAATCGTTGTTTCGGTTTGAGAATATTAAGAAGCCGGTGATGACTGCTTTGGATAAAGTTAATGATAAATACGGCGACTTTACTTTAGCACGCGTCCCAGCGTTTTTAGCTAGAGATATTATTCGGGATTCGATTGGGTTTGGTCGGATGAAGGAATTTAAATCGTCACCAGTAAAGCGCACGTTTTATGGACATTAAATAAAAATGCCCGGCTCACGTGTTAAGTGAGACGGGACTTGGGAAGTTTTGCTTGGTCAGGCTTATCTTCGTGGCATTTTCGAGAAGCCCTCTGGGATGCGCCATGCCGCGACGCGAGCGAGTTCGTCCTTGGCAGTGGCCAGTGGCTGCTTCGCTTGAAGCGTGCGCATGGCGATTTCTGCGTCTCTGAACATGGTACGGAGTTCATTTGTATAGTCCGCCAGCGTGGTCTGCTGGACGTTGAATGGTGTCTCAGCTCCGATCGAGACGCAGAAGTCGTCGGAGCTTTCAAACCCCATATAAGGACTGTGGATAGTCATTATCCGGTCCTTACCTGCGAGCTGCTGCTGACGGAAACTGATACCGTCAGCTATGTTGTTGGGTTCGTAGTCGCGGATCATCGCGAATTCGGCCAGACCAGAATCTGGTCGTGAGTAAATTCTGATGATTGCACCGACCACGGGACCACCTTTATAGTCGACAAATAGGAACCCTCGAGCGACGTGGTGTTCGCTGACGACTAGCGCCGGTTGGTCCATGGGAGGATCAGCATAGGCGACGAAGCCATTGCCGGCCGAATCCCACGGGAGCTCGGGCTCCGTGACTTGCGGTTTTGAGGCCGGCGAAAGAATCGCACAGCCAAGAAACGACAGAATGAGCAAAAGCTTCATGCCGGGTGTCCTCCAATTTGGTCTGTAACGGATCATACTATCATGATTATTGCGTTTAAGCAAGTGTTTTAGGTCTCAAAAACGTGTATAATGTCTTCATGGACGTACTCGCACATACCCTCTGGACCAACGCGTTGTTCCATATTAAATACGCCACAGAGCGACGACAGCGTTACACCGCTGTGGCTTTTGGTGTCGTCCCAGACCTTATTGGATTTACTCCAGTAGTGATTTACATGCTGGTGACGTTAGCACCATTTAATCCTGGCCAGTACACTGAACCAACTCATTGGACTTTAATATATGCTGAACACGCTTACAACTACACTCACAGCTTCGTTATCTTTTTAGCGTCGACGTTGTTAGTGATGGCGATTCGAAAGGGCAAACTTTACTGGCCAATGCTTGGTTGGGGACTTCACATCTTGATTGATATTTTTACTCATCCTGATTTTTTTCAAACCCCATTTTTGTTTCCGTTGAGTGGGTTTAAGTATTATGGTGGTATCTCTTGGGCACACCCTGTGTTCATGGCCATCAACTACAGCTTATTAATCCTGGTATACTTAATTATTTTTTGGTATCGTGGAAAACGGCTGAAAAGAATGTTTGGTAAGCATGAAGCTTAAACAAGACAAACAATTTTTTGTACTCGCGCATAACATTAGATCTCTACTCAACGTAGGGTCTATTTTTCGTACCAGTGATTCACTAGGAGTGACAAAATTGTACCTTTCAGGGTACACGGCGACGCCCGAAAGTAATCCGAAACTTATCAAAACTTCACTTGGCGCGGAGCAATCAGTTTTGTGGGAATATGGTAAATCTGCGAAGCGAGTTGTGGATAAGTTAAAAAAAGACCATCCAGGAATAAAAATAGTCGGTTTAGAGAATAATATTTTTGGAAAAAAAGTCTATCAATTGCCCAAGTATAAGCCAAGGTTTCCTCTGCTGCTTGTGCTAGGGGAGGAGACCAAGGGTATCCCGAAACCATTACGGCAACTTTGTGACGAATTTGTTGAAATCCCAATGTATGGTGAGAAGGAGAGTTTAAATGTTTCGGTGGCATTTGGCATTGCCGCCTTCAGTCTGATACACTATCCCTACAATGTTAACATTCGCAGAAACAAAAAAGTTCCTCAAAAAACTTAGTAAAACTCAGCAAGAACTCTCACCCTTACGACAAAAAGCAGATACTGGTCTGCGTGTTGTTAGTTTTAATGTGCATTATGCCAAAGATCCCTTAGCGGTGGCTGAAGCGATTAAAGCTGACCAAAATTTAAGCAATGCTGATGTGATCTTGCTTCAAGAAGTGGAATATCATTTGAAAGAGGGGAAGGGTCGTGCCGCTCAGATTGCAGAACAGCTCGGGATGGAATGTGTTTATGCTCCGGCTGCTGCTCGTAGTCGTAAAGCCACTCACGGTTTGGCTGTGTTAACAAA
>JADZEH010000038.1 GCA_020850635.1 Candidatus Doudnabacteria bacterium
ACCTCACCGGCCCGTATATCATGTCGAGCAGCGTAAGGGCGCATCCCCTGGAAATTTTTATCGTGACGCTGATGGCCGCAAAATTGGGCGGCATGGTAGGTATGGTCATCGGCGTGCCGGTGTACACGGTGCTGCGGGTGATCGGGCTTGTTTTCTTCAGCGAGTTTAAAGCGGTCAAATGGCTGACCGGGCATTTACAGGCGGCGCCGGAGGAGCCGCCGGCGGCGCCTGCTAAAGAACTGAAGGGAAGGGGCAAACGAAATTAGAGCGAATAGCGCGCATCCTCCCCCCGGCAGTGTTTTCCTATATTTTCACGGATGAGTTTAAGGGCGAGTTCGGACATTTTCTGAATAATGAATTATGAAGGATAAATAAGGCGGGGAGAGCGTTCAAGGCATTTGCTCCAAGAGTTCCATAAATTCTTCCATTTTGAGCATGGTAATTTTTGGGAACTCGATGTTTTTCAAGACATTATAATCGCGGTCATTGGTCACCAAATAATGGACATTAGCTGCGATGGCACAGTCTACAAATTTGTTGTCGTCCATATCCGGGTAAATAAGCCGCCAGTTGAAAAAGACCTTCGTGAACTCGACATTTTTCTTCAAAAGTAAACCGCCAGTAAATAGCTCGGCGACGGCAGGATTGAAATTCTCAACCAGTTTTTCCTCGTACTCGAGCATGATGTCAGTACTAAGGCATAAAATGTAATCGCCCTTCTCGAACCTGTCCATAACGAGCCGGTATTTCGAGAAGGGCGATATCGAGCCGAGAATGATGTTGGTGTCCAGCACGACTTTCATGGGGAATGGGGTTATTCACCTTTAAGCCATTTGCCCACCGTTTCGTCCGAGTAATTTTTTTCCTGCCAAACTTTTCCTGCCTCGTCTCTTGCTTTTGCCAGCAGGAATCGGGCAATCATTTCTTTGATTTCAACTAAATACTCATCTGGAACTCCGGCTGAATACAGTTTCAGGAGTTCCATTTGCATATTTGAAAGCGGCGGACGGACGTTGGGTGAAGACATTTTTGCGGATATTTAATTGCGACAAAAGTAAGTTAAATTTCGTCACAGGTCAATATTTCATGCCCCTGCCAGTAACAACTCCAGCAGTTCCGCCGCCGCTTTGGCCACCACCGTGCCCGGCCCGAACACCGCCGCCACCCCGGCTGTTTTCAGAAAATCGTAGTCCCGCGGCGGTATGACGCCGCCCACCACCACGAGAATGTCTTCGCGGCCCAGTTTTTTCAGTTCGGCAATAGCCTGCGGCGCCAGGGTTTTGTGTCCGGCAGCTAAGGAGGAAATGCCGAGGATATGCACGTCGTTTTCAGCAGCCTGGCGGGCGGCTTCGGCGGGCGTCTGGAACAGGGGGCCGATATCCACGTCGAAACCGAGGTCGGCGAAGGCCGTGGAGATCACCTTGGCGCCGCGGTCGTGACCGTCCTGGCCCAGTTTGGCCACGAGGATACGCGGCC
>JADZEH010000035.1 GCA_020850635.1 Candidatus Doudnabacteria bacterium
ATAACAACTGTGTCTTCTTTCTTAACTTTGATAAAGCGATGTTCGCCACGAGACATACGAGCTAACTGAGAGCTTTCTTCACCTTGTCCACCAGTTGTTAAGACAACGATTTGGCTGTCAGGGAAGCGAGCTGCTTGCTCGGATTTGATAATAATTTTTGGTTGAATACGTAAATAACCCATATCAATAGCCAGTTCTAAAGTACTAACAATAGAACGACCTGTAACGATTATTTTACGGTTATGTTTAGCAGCAATATCTAATACTTGTTGAATACGAGGAATCAACGAAGAGAAGCTGGTAAAGATAATTCGGCCTTTGGCTTCGGAAAAGATTTGATCAATCTTTTTACCAATTTCTTTTTCGGAAATTGAATAGCCAGGCTTTACCGCATTAGTAGAGTCGCTTAACAAAGCTAATACGCCTTCGGAGCCGGACTTAGCGATCTTATCGAAGTCAGCTGGAAGTTCGTTAATAGGGGTATGGTCCATCTTCCAGTCACCAGTGGTTAATACTTGGCCTATTGGAGTACCAATACTTAAACCAACAGAGTCTGGGATGTTATGGTTAACACCAAAGAAGCGAATACGGAATGATCCAGCAGGAACCATTTCGTCACGAGTAACTACGTTAAGTTTAACGCGGTCATTCAAGTTAAATTCTTCTAAACGTTTTTTAATCATACCAGCGGTTAGTTTCATTGTATAAATTGGAGGGTCACCTAGTTTGCTAAGCAAGTAGGGAAGTGCGCCAATGTGGTCCATGTGACCGTGAGTTATAAAAATAGCTCGGATATTGCTCTTCTTGTCTTCCAAATATTTAGTTTCTGGAATGATGTAATCTACTCCAGGAGTAGTTTCGTCTGGAAAAGCAAAACCGGCATCGACAATAATAATGTCGTCACCGAATTCAAAAGCCATCATGTTGGCTCCGACTTCTTCTAATCCCCCTAATGGGATAATGCGAAGAGTATCGCGAGAAACAGTATATGAGCTGTTAGTGCCAGATGCTGGTTGTGGTAAAGGGGTTAAGCTACTCTCGTGAGATCGAGTAGGTAGCGCTCGCATGCGTGAACCTGTAGCCCGAGCACCAGCGCCTTGTGGGGCTGAGTTAGGACGCATTGCAGGACGACCAGTTGTTGGTCTTGATGCAGGGCGTGCCATAGGACGTGCTGTTGGACGAGCAGGGTTTGAACGTGCAGGGTTTGGACGCGGAGAAGTTGGTCTACTAGTTGAACCAGCAGAGGAGCTTGTCGGTCGGGCCGAACTTGGTCGGCTTGATGCCGCTTGTGGGCGGATTGGTTTTTTTATCATAATTCTTTCTGTTGACAGACAGAGTCTTTCTAAGTGATCGTAAAGTTTATCTCTAGCAATTTGCCTCTAAAATTAAAATGTTCAGGCATTGCGATATAAATATAAACTCTAATATGTGGCATAAGCCACAGTCGTTACATCCGGATTTCAAAAGACTCGACTGTCATGATTATTATTTTGTGTCTGTGTGAACTTGTAGCTTGAATTATTATTGTGGCAAAAAAATAAACTATGGCCAAATAAAAACTATCTGACAAGATCAGGGAAATCAGAGAAGTGGCTTCCGGGGCCGCCTTGCTCGTGATTGATGCGCTATTTAACGTTATACGCTAATAGGCAATTAACACATGAATGATTATTTTTAAACCGCGCTGTATTTGAATAGTGCGGCAAATAAGAACTCATCTGCTCTCAATTTCTTATTGAGTAAATTCATTATATCAGGGATAGGGTAATCTGTCAATCAATTTTGGGGGAATATGGCTTATTTAAGCGCTAAATTAATGCTTGAGTTGGTGCCGCGAGAGGGACTTGAACCCTCACGAGATTGCTCTCATACGCACCTGAAGCGTACGTGTATGCCAATTTCACCACCGCGGCAAGAGTTTAATGTTACCCATCAATTATATCTTTCATGGCTTGTCTTATCAATTAGATAAAATAAAAAAGGATGCTTTGCATCCTCATATTTTAGTCCTGATCCGTTACAGACTTTCGTATACTACCAAGAAAATTGATTGGTTGTTGTTCTTGGTTTTTCTTTGGCAGTAGTCCCTTTAGGAAAACTTTTGTGCTTAGAAGTCTGCTACTAATTTTCATTCTCGGTACAGCTAGGACCAAGAAGGTGGTTGTTAATGTGGTTATAAAACCATAGTACGCACTGGTTGTAGAATTGATAAAGGCAACGCGCGAGGCTTCATTCAAAGTGCCTGTGTCCCATTGTCCAGTAAAAGTTCCACCAAGTAGATAAAACCCCAAACAGTATGTGACCGCGCTGTTAAATATTAACCCGGAAGCTATGCTCAAAACAACTGTCCACCCTAGCTTTTCGCCATCGGTAGCCTTCACATTTTTTACTAGCATGTAAGAAGTTAAGACTAGTAAAGCACTGCCAAATATTGTTAAACCTAAAAACACTGATTCGTTCATATTTCCTCCAAACTAAAATAGTGTATTGCAAAGCAATACACTATTTTATTCATTATGGAGCCATTTGTCAATCCTTGCTAAATACTCGTTTAGTATCAAGATACCAATTTCTTAGATCGTAGAATCGAGTAGTTTCGTCTGGAAGGCTTTTAATTCCAAAACCTTCAATGTCATTGGAGATTGCATATGTATAGACAGACTGTACTAAAAAGATGGCAGGTAAGTCTTGGCGAATAATATCATGTAGTTGCAGATACTTTGCATCACGTTCAGTTTTATCTGTGCTAGCACGGGCTTCACTCATCAAACCATCTACGGTTACGTTTGTATAATTTGATAGGTTTAATCCAGGCGCTTTGGTTTGGCTA
>JADZEH010000036.1 GCA_020850635.1 Candidatus Doudnabacteria bacterium
AAGAAATACATTGAGGAACAAGGAACCCATGAAGAACAGGAAGACAGTACTTTCTTGATCCTGAGTTAACTTTAAGTTAACACGGTCTCTCAAAACCTCTGGACTTCAGTCCAGAGTGGTTTAGCTATGGTTATCGTCCGTAAATTGAGCTGAAATCTTGGAAGTTGATATTTGCTGGTTTTTCAAACAAGCTATCATCAACTGAAGATTGCTTACAGTTATTTTTGTAAGTTTCAAGTGTCCCAATTAAATCTGTATTTGTAGCTTTGTCAACGTCGCCAGCTCCTTGAGTTTGTTCTTGAGCTTTCTTGGCGGCCTCTTCATCGACTGTGATTGTGAACCCTTGGTTTGGTCCACCAGATGGCCACATATACATGGTTGTGCCAATAAGTAGGAAGTTGCTTGGTGTAGAGGAGCTAGAAGGGTTTTCAATAATCGAGCGCACGCTCTTCCCTTTGACGTAGGAGACAAACTTTTGATTTTGTTCATCAGTGTAACTACATTCTAAAGTTAATCCTTTAGACATAGCATCTTTGATAGACTCTATTCCATTGCCTAGGGTTTCGCCAAGGCTATTTTGTTCAGACCCCGTTTGGTTATTACCTGCCAAACTTTTTTCATCTTTGGTAGCAGTGTAGTACATGGCCGCGCCAATAAGTACTACAACAATGGCTAATCCAAGGATGATCTTATTCGTTTTAGTCATCTTCGTATTTGCTTAAGTATTATTAAACATAGTATATCATATTTACGCGAGGGCGTTGGCAATGACGGCTTCGGTCAATGTTTTGGGTTGACCATAAGCTACTTGGCTTAGTTTGGTGATGATATCTTTGGTCGCAGGGGTTGGGGCTGTTTGTTCTGGCAAGCTAATCCCCGAAAAAGGTACGCTAGTTTTGCCATTAATCATGAGTTTGATGTAAAAATTGAATCGTTCAAGATTAAGAAAATCTTCCTTCGTAAATGGTTCGAACTCTCGAGCTAGTCGTTCTGCATCTTCCATTCCTAAACCAAAACACATAAACGTCCCGACGTTACCCAGGATCGCATCCTGAAATTTTTTAGGAAGTTGGGCAAAATACTGATTTGTTAGATGAAGTCCTAGTCCGTATTTGCGTGATTCAGAGAGCATTGAAACAAAAGTGTCTGTAAGTAAATTTTGGAATTCATCCACATAAAGGTAAAATGGATAGCGATCTTTGGTTTCAAGATTTGCGCGTTGAAGTACGGCCGCATTGATTTTAGCTACGGCAATAAGGCCAAGCATTTGCGAGTTGAGATCACCAATTTTCCCTTTTGATAAGTTAATTAAAACAATTTTCTCTTGAGCGATTGCATCTGCAAAGTGAAAAGCGTTTTTTCTCTGGCCAATAACGTTGCGCATTAGTTCGTTGTTGAGAAAATGGCCAAACTTTGAACTAAAGTAGTTCAGCATCTCTGATTTATGGAAATCGCTGGTCGCAGCCATTTGTTTGCTCCAAAATTCTTGGATCATGGGATCAGTAACATACTTGCGTTTTGACAGTTCAAATTTACGATCAATAAAAAGTTTAGGAATTTCTAAAAGACTTCCACCTTCAGGACCTGCCATAACCGTAAGCGCTGCATTCCTCAACCAGTGCTCAAATTGGGGACCAATGATCCCAGTATTTTCTGGGTCAAAAAGTTTGTAAAAAATTTGAATACACTCAGAAACTAGAAAGTCTTTTTCAGATTCATTGCGAGCTTCAAGCAAGTTAAAGCCTAGTGGATAGTTGGTATCGCTAGGGTCAAACAAGATGACATCCTCTAAGCGGCTGGCGGGAATTCTTTGGAGTAGCCAATCAATTGATTCACCATGAGGATCGATGAAGCACACGCCGTGTCCGTTATTAATGTCTTGCAAGCACATGTTTTGAAATACGGTGGATTTTCCGACACCGGTTTTACCAAGCATATACATATGACGAAGACGGTCTGCGTCGTTAAATGCAATTGTGGTTGTTTTGCCTCTGTATTCGTTTTTACCGAGAATGACTGTTGCCATGATAGGATTTTAAGAATTTTTGTTCAAAGAATTGGGGATCGAGTATAAAAGAATATTGATCGTGATCTTGCTTCTTAGTAAAAGCTATATTTAACAACGCTTCTAAGGTCTTCTTTTCTGCTTGTAGTTTTTCCGCAATGATATAGTAGAACTTCAAACTAATTTTAGCCTTAAGTGAATCAAGGCTTTGCAAGCGTTGCGAATACAGTTCGTCTATTTGCTTTTGAGTTAATTTCGTCATTATTGCAGTAATGCTTTAGTAATAAGAGTTTCGCATGTTGTTTCAACAAAACGCTTCACTGGTCGGGCGCCAAAACGAGGGTCGGAAAGTTCAGCAACTTTTCTAGAGAGAATGGTGGAATCAAGATTAAATGAGATATGATGTTTCTTAACACGCTCTTCAATTTTGCTAATTTCTAGTCGGGCAATATCGAGTAAGTTAGTAGTTGTCAGTGGTTTGAATATCAGGATTGCATCGAAGCGGTTAAGAAATTCTATACGGAAATGTTTTGATAATACAGGGATAACTTGTTGTTCAATAAACTCTGGTGAGTTTATGTCGTGCCCTGAGTTAAAGCCGGTGATGATTTCAGGTACGCCAATGTTCGAGGTGGCCATAACAATCGTTTGAGTGAAATCAACAGTTTCGCTTTTGCCCGAAGTTAAACGGCCGTCATCAAGAACTTGCAAAAATATATCAAAAATCTTTGGATGAGCTTTTTCGATTTCATCGAGCAAAATTAAACTGTATGGTTCTTGGATAACAGGGTCAGTGAGCCCGCCACCAGCGTCATAGCCGACGTAGCCAGGAGGCGCGCCAATCAGTCGTTGGGCAGAATGTTCTTGGCCGAACTCCGACATATCAAAACGTAAAAAGTTTTCTTTTTTCCCAAAAACCTTCTCTGCTAACAGTTTAGCGGTTTCAGTTTTACCTACACCAGAAGGACCTAGTACTAAGAATGAACCGAGCGGACGATTGGGATTCTTTAATCCGAGTTTGGCACGTTGAATAGTGGTGGTGATAGTTTTAAGGGCGGAATCTTGGCCTATGATTCGTGCGTTAAGTTCTGGTTCTAATTTTTTTAGTAACTCAATCTCGTTGGCTTCTAATTGGCTAACAGGAATCCCAGTTTTGTCCGCAATGACTTGATAGACGTCGTGTTCGGTAACTTCTCGTTTATGAACCGCAGCCAAGGCCAAAACTTCATCGAGAATGGTAATGGCGCTGTGAGGTAATTGACCAAGGTTTGAAAACTTTTCACAAAGCGTCACAATTAGTTCCAATGATTTTTTTGACACACTTTGTTTACTAGATGAAAGTTGTCTGATTTTTGCAGAGAGGATATTAACGTATTCAGTTATTGTTTGCTTTTTTAAAGCAATGGTTTCAAAATTGTTGGCGAATCCCGGGTCTTGTTCAATCATCCAGGTTTGTTCTTGAAGAGTCGCGGTAATTAAAACTCGAATTTTGTTTTGCGATAATACCGCTTTTAGTAGGGACGACATGTGCTGCAAAACAACCGGCTTGTTATAAACTAACGCGCCAAAGTCATCAATGATCAGTAAACATTCAGGGAGTCTTTCAAAAGCTTCTTGAAAGCGGGGGAGGGTGGTAGTTTGAAGACCATAAAAACTTTCACTGTCTATTTCGACAATCCCAAAGTTACTATTTGTGTTTTGCATGGCCCAGCCCCGAATAAACGCGGTTTTACCAATCCCGCGTGGTCCTGTGACAATGATATTGTTTTGAAGATTACGATTAACAATACGTGATAGTCTTTGAGATTCTTCAACTCTTCCGACAATTGGAAATAAACGAAGTTTTAGCGTTTCGAGTTTCAAGTCGTAGTATGAAATTTTGTTTTGAGTGCTCATACGGTTTTAGGCTTGTGATTCAGTAATTACTTTCGCACGTTCTGGTATGATTGGATCTGTGTCTTGTGAAGCTGGGGAATCAAAGACAATTTGAATTCCTGTGTCTGCTGCAATTTGTCGTGCTTCTTTTTGAAATTGAGAACTTGTTTCTACGTAGGTAGCGGGTTCTACAGAGTAGTGCAAGGCTTCATTACCACGCCCAGCTCGGGATTCATGAGTCGCAACGTTATCTTCGTTTTGTAAGTCTAGGTTTTCAAAACTAGTTTCGCCGTTTTCGTAAAAATCTTCAAACTTTTCAAAATTTGATTCTGGTTTTTCTGGAGCGTCTTCGATAACCCCACTTGGACCAGATTCATATATTGTTAAAGTGACCAAGCCATTTTCAATGCTATATCTTGCTAAGCATTCTACTTGTTTTTGAACATCGGTAAATTTTGAATCATAAGAACCGTGTTCGTATAGTGATGAGATGATAGCTTCAGCTCCTCCAAATGTTTGAGCTTCTCCATTTAAAAAGAGCACGTTGTTATCGACATATCCAAAATGCTTATCACTTACTTTCCATTCAGGTCCAACATAAGGTTCGTTTGATAAAGTGTTTTCGTCAGTACCATAATTTTCATTCTCAAACAAAATTCCAGATTCAAAATCATCGTAACCACTTTCGATCAAGTCGGGGTTAAATGAGTCTGTTTCAATTGCTGTACTTAAGCTTTCCATAAAATAAAAATCGTCTCCGAGAAAGAAAGACGACGAATGCGTTCCTGCTCGGGAGTTTATATACCAGTTAGCGACCCGGCTCGCCTCTATATAATAGAGGATTACGGTTGCGGCACAGCTCTAGAATTTCACTAGAATTCCCTAACGGGTAGTTTTGGTTTTTAAAGGTATTACTATTGTATCAAGCTTTGTATAGATGTCAAAACTAATTGCCTATTTGGCAAACATTTTTTCAAGATCGTCAGTAAAATTAATGTCTTTGGTCTTAATAAGTCTAACAAAGTAGTGGTTAGCGAGTTCATTTAGTTCCAGTTCAATTTCTGGATCAATAATATACGGTGAGATCCAAATACTATTTTGCCACTTCTTAAATCCTAATGATTCAAGCTTAGTTCGCAATACTGTTCTTACATAACGCTTTTTTTCGGGGATATCAAAGATGATAATTTTCCAAATACCATCCTTTTTTGGAAAAAATTTGTGGATAAGTTGCCTGCCTGCTTGGGCCAAAGTGTATCGTTCTCCGTCTACCGTTAAGAGCTCTTGTTGTACAAGGCGGTAGATTGTGTTGTAAATTTCTTTTTTACTTTTCGCTTGAATATGGTCTTTATAGATTTCGTGCAACATTCTTTCTTCATTATTCTCAAATGAATGAAGGATAAGACGAGACAGTGATGATAGTGTTCTAGCCATACGATTTTAGGTAAAGAATTATAAGTTAAATATACTCTATTCAAAGAATTTACGTCAAATATAAAAAGTTGTACGAAGAGAGTTAAGAGGTAAAATTTTTTAAGGGAAGTTTCCTTGTAATATACCATCGTCTCTAATTAATATTGAGAATCAGAATGATACTTTTAATTTGAAACAAATTTGCAAAATTAACTGTTAAGTAGCTTTCTATAAAAGACGAAGTGCAAAAATTAAAATTGATTACATACGTCGAAATTCTATTGATTTTGGCTTATATTTGTATGAAACTGCCTTTTAATTTTTCTATAAATAATAATCTAAATTTTCTCAAGAAATTTTGATGAACAGCCAAATAATTATCTAGAAAAACAATCGAAAAATTATAAAAACGACTTTATACGCAGGCGTTGCTATACTTTTTATAGGAGATATCGCTCATCCGAAATTAGAAAATCAGACTTACTTTGAACGAAAATCAAGACAAAATTTTATCACTAGCACAAGCAAGTAAACAAACCGGATATCATCAAGATTATCTGGGTTATTTATGTCGTACAGGTAAACTCGAAGGACAAAAAGTGGGACGTAACTGGATCACAACTGATAAGGCTGTTAAGACATTAATGGGAGAGCAAGTTGAAGATGTTGTTATTACAGAAAAAATTCCGGTACGAGTTGTTTCAAAACCGATTATTAAAAGCACTAACACAAGAGATTTAAATGACACTTCCAGTGTTCTTGCTTTTGCTTCGATTGAGGTTAAAGGCTTACCAATTCGACTTCGTGCAGTGAATAGTCCAAGCTCTCATAGCTTGGTGAGTCATGCGGAAATTGCGATTGTTTCAAAAACAATTAGTTCGCTTCGTTTGCAAGTTTCTTCACTAATGGACCAAGTGCGAATGTTAACAGCAACTTTAGTCGGTCAACAAGTTATTGCTAATAATGTATTTCCTTCGCAGTTGTATGGTCATTCACAAAAGTTTTCATCAACGATCCCGTTAACCTCTCATCTAAGTTCAAATGAACAGGTGCCATCATTTTCCATGCTCGGTGCAGTAGACGAAAAAAAGATTATCAAAAGTTTTTCTACGCCTCGATATGACAATTCGGTAGTAATTATCTTAGCTTCAATTCTCATAGCTTTAGTTGGAAGTGCTTTTCTAATTAAAGGAAATTTGTTTGGTACAAGTACAACTTTATATAGCTTGTACATTTCGAATGATGAAAATATATCTAGTTCGGAAATAACTGACCCAGCTACAACCCAAGTTGTATTTTTGACAGATAAAGATGAGCAGGGACAAGTGTTGGGAGTTAGTACCGAAGTGTCAAGACGCTTAACTCCTGCTGAGAACAACGAAGAGTATTTGGATGATTTAATTATGCAGAATTTAGTAACTGCCGAATCTTTTGGTTTCTTTAGTGGTTCTGCAAAAAGAGCCTTTACAAATATTGTTAATAGGCAGGTCCCGTCTCTTGCAAGTTCTGATATTACTTCGCTCACAGCTGGCACACTTGCAGTAAACGGAAACGCGACCGTTACTGGAAATTTGGCGGTTACAGGAACCATTGATCCAGGCTTTACCGACGGATCGGTGGTATTTCAAGGAGCTTCTGGTCTTGCTCAGGATAATGCCAATTTTTATTGGGACGAAACCCAAGAGAGCTTAGGTATTGGTACTGCGGACCCTAGCGCTAAAATTGCAGTTGCGGGATCTTCAGGTATTGGTACTGGAAACATTACTTCTTCATCTGGTACTAGCGTTACTGGTACAGGAACTTCGTTTACAACTGAACTCGAAGTTGGTGATCAAATCACAGTGAATGGTCAAGCAAGAATAGTCGCAAGTATTAGCACGGACACGGCTTTGACAACAACAGTTGCTTTTGATCCCGCTTTAACAACGACACCAAATGTTGAGTATGTAAACACTGCAACAACAAATACGGGCAGTACAGAAGCTAATACGCTGTCTTGGAATCACACCACTGATTCAACTGTTGAAAATCGATTGTTAATTGTTGCAATAGCTGTTCATAAAAATACTGCCTTAGCTATTCCGACAGTGGCTTCTGTGACTTATGGTTCACAGACAATGACACAAAGCGACAGTACAAGTGGTACAAATGTCGGAATAAGGTACTATCGTTTAGTTGCTCCCGAAGTAGGGACTAAACAAATAACCGTAACTCTTAGTTCAAGTGCCACAGCTCGTATGGTTGGCCAGTCTATTTTAATGGCCAATGTTAATCAGGCTACACCTTTTGGTAACAATGCTAGTGGCGGAGGAACTGCAGAGACTGCTGGTGGTTATGGCTACGGACCAACAACGCGATACGGAGCCGTTTCAGCAGTATCCTTAAATGGAAATATTACAGCAGATTATGATGAAGACGGTTCGCTTTCAGGTTCGGGGCCAAGCGTAGAACTAGGCAATCTTAGCAGTGGCTCCACCTCAGATGATGTTAGGCTCCTTGTTGGGTTTACTCACACCAACACCCTTCTTTTCCCAGGTTTTTATATAGGTTACAGTACTTGGGAACTTAGTGCCCAAACTGGTTATGTTATTATATCTCCTTCAATAGTTAACGCCGAAACTGCGACTGGTGCCTTCACTTATCGCTCAAATCTACTTTCAGTAAAAGACTCGGGTGATTACGAACAAATTTTATTCCTTGCCGATGGTTCCGCGAATTTTCATAACGGAATAACGGTAGATTTAACAGGTGGTTCTAATACTTACGCCGCATTGTTTAATGGTGGTTTTGTTGGTATCGGTACGACAACACCAACCAACGAGCTTTCGTTAACGGGCGACGCAGATTTTTCAGGAACGCTTGGTGTTGATGGTGGCGCAGTTGACCCTAACATCGGGATTAATATAGAGAGCTCAGCGGCTTACGGTGGTGGTGGTGTTTACAAATATGGTGTCTCAGTTGATTTAGAGGCTACAGATACTTCACATGTAATTGCTGGAAGCTTTAGTGCCAGTAGTACAACTTCTGATGGTCTCCCTGATCACCCTATATTAGTTGGGATGTCGGGGGCAGTTTATCATACCGGTACTGGAAGAATTGATGTGGGTGAGGGTTTTGCAGGTGTTGTTCAAAACGCTGGGGGTGGATGGATGAATGAAGCTTACGGAGCGTTTAGTCAGATTCTTAATTCTGGTGCCTCGTCATATATTAATACAAGTCATGGGGTTTATTCTGATACTGTGAATACCTCGAGTACGACGGCCATAACTACAGCGTCTGCTTTTGAAGGGAAAATTCGAACTTTATCGGGTGGAACAGCCGGTTATACTACTGCTATCGGTTTGAATCTTTCTAACTGGAGTACTCCTGGTGCTACCGTGGGAACTAGCTATGGTATTTACATGGATACCTCTATTGATATTGGAACAACGAAGTATGCTATTTATTCATCTTCCGCTTCGGGGAGTTATTTGGCAGGTAATTTACAAATTGGTCCGACAGATTTAGGTAGTGGAACAGCAGGTCATATAATAACAGTTGGGCGCAATACAGATCTTGCTAATGCTGGTGCTGCTACAGGTGCCGGATCGATTAATTTTCAAAGTAAAGCTGGCACGGCGGGTTATGTTTGGCAAGACAACGCTGGAAACTTGAGAATCAATAGTGCTGCTCCATCAAATGCCAATGATACTGCTGGTGTAGTTGTTGGTGATCAAACTTCAACACGTGAATCAAAACAAGATTTTGCTGACTATACAACTTATCAAGACGCGTTGCAGATGGTTTTGGCAGCACCTCTCCACACTTTCCGCTACAAAAAAGATGTCTTAGGTTATGGCGAAGATTCAGTACTCGCCAAAACTCGTATCGGTTATATTGCAGATGAAGTTCCTGGAGAATTTATGTGGGGTAATAGTATCGATCAAGTATCGGTTAATGGTATTTTGATGGCCAGTGTAAAAGCATTAAACGACGAGATTACTTCTTTAAAAGTTCACTCGAATAACGCGACTTCTACCGCTACTATCATCCCAGAACATTTTTACGTCTCTGAAGATAATATCGGGCAGGCGCAAATTGTTTCTGGGAAAAAATCTGTTAGGGTTTCCTTTATGAGCTTCTATCAGTATCAACCAGTAGTGGTGGCAACACCGACAGAGTTCGTCGAGGGATCATATAGAATTACGGATATAGATGATAGTGGCTTTACTATCGAACTTGAAAGCGAACAAGCTCTTGATATCTTTTTCAACTGGCATAGTTTTGCTGGTGAGCAATCCAAGCTTAGTGTATCAGATGGTTCAAGTAAACTTGTCGAGTTAGTTATTCATCAACCAGATGAGATTTATGTCGAACCAATATTGGACGAACCAGATCAACTGACTGATGGTGCGGAAGAAAATACTTCAGAATCTACAGAACCAGGTTCAAATGAAGGAGGCGAAGTGGCAGGCGAGCGAACAAATGAGCCAGCGCCGGAATCAATCGGGGAACCACAAGGACAGTCGGAACAGGGTCAGCCAAGCGAATAGCTATATAAAAAAATCCGAGCAGATGCTCGGATTTTTGTTATCCATGCTATAATAGATTAGGTATTTCACCGATTTCCGAAATGAAAATTACAGATAAAATCTACAAAATAATCGCGTTTCTAGTGATTGCAGGCATAGCTATTCCCTTTGCCACTGCATTAAGCGCAACCACCGAACCTGAGATTATTCCATCAACTCAGAACATTGACTCTAAGTCATCAATTTTCCCTAACGTTGTAGTTACAGAAATCGTGACCACTAATATGGTGAATATTGTTGATTTTTCTCGCTCTGAGTGTTCATTACAGGTAGATTTATCTGAACAACCTGCGGTTCAAGGACAAAAGGGGATAAATTTGTATCAACCCGCGGATTGTTATGAGATCACAGTTGCAAGTGCGCCAGAGAATCTGAGTATTGGTCTCGCAACGGCAAACACCTACGAAATGCTTTCTGTTGATGCAAAATCATCTCAAAATATGACCACTTCTCATGTCACGGTGGGTCATAATCCATACTTCCATACAATGTACGTTCCCGGAAATAATCTTTCCTTGGAATATAAAGAGAATAAGAATTCTGTAGATTATAAGCAAGCTCAGAGTGCAAAGCAAAGTTTTACAAATATCTTTCAGCAATATACGTATAAAGAGCTGCAGATTTTTCTATGTTAAAAATTTGCGAAAGTTTTTAGAATCGAATTAATTAATAAATAGAAAAAGACATATATGGCAGAAGAAATTAGAGTCAATCGAAATTCAAACGGTGACCAAGATGTGAGCTATAGCAGAAATCGTAATGGTTCCATGGTCCCATGGATTATTCTAGCAGTATTAGTTGTGGTTATCGGGGTTGTTGGTTTTATGTTTAGAGATAAATTGTTCACTAATAAATCAGCTACAGATAAGCAGGCTAGCTCTGGTTATCAAGCAGTGTTCTTAACCAATGGTCAGGTTTACTTTGGAAAACTAGCTAACGCTTCTAGCGACTACGTAACTTTAACAGATATTTATTACCTACAAGTTACTCAGCCAGCGTTACAGGGTTCTCAGCAGACTGGTGGAGCTACTGCAGCCACTCAGCAACAAGTTGCAACTCCAGAGTCTCAGCCACAGCTATCCTTGGTTAAACTTGGTAACGAACTTCATGGTCCTCTCGATAGCATGAAGATTAATCGCGATCAAATCTTGTTCTACGAAGATATGAAAGCCGATGCTAAAGTTATCGAAGCTATTAACAAGTATAAAGCCGATCCAACTTCTGGTCAGCAGTCTCAGGCTCCATCACAGGTGCCAGCCCAGACTCAGACCCCAGCTCAAGCTCAACCAATTCAATAAATGGTTAAACAAAAACCCCTCCGAGCGGAGGGGTTTTTAAATATTTAAAAACTAGACAGTAGCAATCTGTTTAACCATCTTGTCGAAAGCGGTTGGTTGCTGAACGGCCATTTCGGCAAGCATCTTACGGTTGATAGTAATACCTTGCTTCTTTAGTAAATCAGCGAACTTGCTCCAAGTGGTACCATTTTCGCGAAGAGCAGCGTTAACGCGAACGAGCCAGAGAGCTCTAAAGTCACGTTTCTTGGTGCGACGATCACGGTAAGCGTACTTTTCAGAGTGAAGTAAAGCTTCGCGGGCGGCGGCCAAGTTGGTAGAACGACGATTGTCGAAACCTTTGGCGCGTTTGAGGATATTTTTACGTCGTTTGTGGGCGGTAATACCGCGCTTAATTCTTGTCATGGGAGTATTTCAGTTACTAGATTATTTATAAGGGATACGAAGGGTAATTCGGGAAGCTTGTTTAGAGACAGGACTGTCAGTACGTTTGTTCTTGCGAACTTTTCCAGTTTCGCGAGAGTTAAAATGGTCTTGACCTGATACACGATGCATCAACTGACCGGTCTTAGTTTTACGGAAGCGCTTGGCAATTCCTTTGTGAGTTTTTACTTTAGGCATCTGTATTATATTACTTGTTGTTAGGGGCTAAGGTTATGGCAATGGTGTTACCCATTTTCTTCATAGGAATCTCAATTCGATGGGCGACAGTGACGAGCGCCAGGAAAGCTTTGAGTTGTTTTTCGGAAACATCAGCGAAAGCTTGTTCACGACCGCGCATGCGCAGTTCGATTTTTACCAGATCGCCATCAGTTAGAAATTCATCAGCTTTCTTGGCTTTAACTTTCATGTCATGTTCACCAATGCGAGTACTAATACGCAAAACTTTAACCTCGATCTTCTTAGCATTCTTCTTCTGTTGCTGTTCCATCTTCTTCTGTTGATAGCGAAACTTATCGTAACCGATGAGCTTAACTACTGGAGGTTTGGCGTTTGGCGATATTTCGACCAGGTCAAGATCGTGCTCTTGGGCAACTTTTAAGCTCTCTGAGAGACTAAAAATGCCAAGCTGTTCGCCGTCGTCAGTGATAAGACGGACCTCTGGAGCCTGGATTTGGTGATTAATCCTGAATTTTTGCAAATTGATTTATCTTCTGGCTCTTTGCCAGTTACAATTATTTATATGGTATTTTCGTTTATTATAGCGTTTACAGGGAAATTTGTCAAAAGCTCGTCCGTTTCCTATACTATAGTAAAGCAAAGGGAAATCAAACGAAAACCAAACAAAAATAATGGAAAAACGACCCGTAAGCCACGATCCGGTTCACGCTGATGATTTGCATCAGCGTTTTTCCGGTGCAGATGAATTGATTGAGTATGCAAGGACGAGCGAACCGGTTAAAAAGGCGGAAGAGTATTGGCATATGCTCGGGCCTGGTTTAACTACTGGTGCTTCAGACGACGATCCTTCTGGTGTAGCAACTTACTCTCAGACTGGGGCAATTTATGGTTATCAGTTGTTGTGGATGTCGTGGTTTACTTTTCCTTTAATGTCCATTGTTCAAGAAATGTGCGCCCGTATTGGTTTGGTCACCGGTCGGGGATTAGCAGGTAACATTCGACGTCATTACCCACGATGGGTTTTATACACTTGCACAGTATTGTTGTTCGCCGCAAATGCTTTCAACATCGGAGCCAACTTGGGTGCGATGGCTCGTGCTGTTCAGTTACTCATTCCGCAAGCAAATTTTGCTTTCGTGTTAGTGATGTTTGCTCTTGCGAGTTTGTCTTTGCAGATTTTTTCATCGTACGGAACGTATGCGAGATATTTAAAGTGGCTCGCTCTAATTTTAATCTCATACGTAGTTACGGCGTTTACGATTAATTTGCCGTGGGGCGAGGTCTTTAAAGGCTTCGTTATTCCGACCGTAACTTTTTCTCGCGATCAAGTCTTCTTAATTTGTGGTATTTTAGGAACGACTATTTCGCCATATCTCTTTTTTTGGCAAACCTCACAAGAAGTTGAAGGACAAATCTTAGATGGTAAGACAAGTATTAAAGCGCGCCAGCAAGAAGTTACTAAATCAGAAATTCATTCGATGCGTGTTGATGTCTGGTCGGGAATGTTTTTATCCAACTTAGTGATGTTCTTCATTATTGTAGTTTGTGCAGCGACACTACATTCAGAAGGAATTATCATTGAGACGGCAAGCGATGCGGCTAAAGCGCTCGAACCGTTAGCTGGTTCCGCGGCCAAGTGGCTGTTTGCGATCGGCATTATCGGCACAGGGATGTTAGCCGTGCCAGTGTTAGCCGGTTCAGCATCTTACGCACTCTCAGAAAGTTTCGGCTGGAAAGAAGGGCTGTATCGAAAGTTTAAACAAGCTCAAGCATTTTATGGAGTTATTATTGTCTCGATGTTAGTTGGTTTGTTGTTAAATTTTGTTGGGATTCATCCTATCAAAGCCTTGATATATTCGGCTGTCGCTAATGGGATTGTCGCGCCGGTGGTTTTAGTGTTGATAGTACTTATGAGCAGTAACAAACATGTTATGGGAGAGCACGTCAATAAACCCTTAGTTAAGGGACTTGGTTGGTTTATTACGATTGTCATGCTTGCCGCTAGTCTTGCAACCATAGTACTATTGCTTGTATAACCTTGAATTTTATGAAAAAACTATTGTTGTTGATGGTTCCTGTTTTAATATTGTCAGCTGCATGCAAAAAGGATGTGGTAAATAATGGTGTTCCGGTTCCTGCTCAGCAAGACCAGGCCCAGGGTTCAGAGCAGGGGGCTCTTGAAACACCGCCAGTTGTTGCATCGACCGTTGGTATGCCGCTTGATCGCTCCTTGGAGCGAGTTACTAAAAAACCTTTTGCGATATACATTACTAAACAAAACTCTCCAGTTTCACCAGAACGATTTGTTGGGTATCATGTTGGTACAGATTTCGAAGCATTTCCCGAAGAGGCTGATACGGACGTGCAAGTCAAAGCTATTTGCGACGGTAAGCTTTTGCAAAAGCGAACTGCGAGTGGTTATGGTGGTCTAGCTGTGCAAGCTTGTACTATAAATAATCAAGCGGTGACGGTTGTCTATGGTCATTTAAAGTTATCTAGTATTGGCGCAGCAGTAGGAACTGAATATAAAAAAGGGGAGACAATCGGGATTTTAGGAAAAGGTTATAGTACTGAAACCGATAACGAACGTAAACACTTACATCTTGGTATACACAAAGGGTCTGCAATAAATATTGCTGGTTATGTTCAAAGCCAAAGTCAGTTAAGCAACTGGTTAGATTTCCAAAACTTAGTGAAATAAAAAAACCGTCGCGAGCGAGTTGCTTGCGAGCGGTGTGGAGTGGCGGGTCCGAGCCTTTAGCCGTCACAGCTTGAGCTTGGAACGGTGTCGACTGAAGATGGGTCTTTTGTCTTCTTGTTCTCGCTCGGTTTGGCTGCACGACAGACTGTGTTCTCGATTGCGTCTGGTGTTCTTGAAACAGATCCACCAATAGTAGGTAGCGTCACGCGTCCAGATTACCATCTTGGTGATGGAGTTGGGTCTTGCCTCTCTTTTCACCGAGACGAGCTTGGGTCTTGTTGGCTTGGCTCCTTCTGTTGGTTTTGGCTTTCCTTCATCTGAAATCAAGTCGATGAGGAGAAACCCAAAAATCACAACAGAGACCAAGGTGATCATGGAGAAGGTTAGGCCGTGCATGGAACCTTCGGGTATGCTTCGCACGACCAAGCACAGAACGAGGACTGCGAGGACTATCAGGAACATTTTGGTATCCTCTGGTGTGCTGGGTGATTCTACTGTGGTCGGGTTCGGCTGGTCTTGATAATGTTGAAAATCAAGATGGCCGTCGCAATGCCCAAGAGTAAATGGATGTAGTATCCACCGACTCCTGCGAGCATGCCGATAACCCAGAGAAAGCACAGAATTAGCGCGATGACTAAGAGCATATTGAACCTCCGTTCAGGATGTCTGGCTAGCGTCGTCTCACGACACTGCTATTTCGTAGATTACTCTTTCCGCCTAAAAAAGCAAGGAAAATTAGGTACAGCCTTGACAAAATGCCTATTTTCAGGTATAATTTGGATTATCGGAAATTGATTCGCTGAAGGTTTTTTAAGAGTAAAAGCCCTCCAGGGGATGCCGGATTTCGACAGTTCCTTACCATCTTTTATTATGCAAGACGAGCCAGCATGAGACCCTCGTAAATCTCTTATGCACAAATACATGCAACCGCATGGAACAAGGTTCAAGCCGCGTTTAAAAACGCCCAGCTCGCACCTGCGTTCGCTTAATAAAGTGAACGCCTAGCCCTTAAGGTCGCTCTGCCCTAAGATCAGCTAGCTTATACTGAGCTATATCACGCCGGCCTGATGTACGTCGTCGTGATGAATCTTTGTACATCGACCTTTGCAGCAGTCGTCTGTCACTTTTGCAAAGGTACTAAGACAGACTAATCTTGTGAGCTAGTAAAAGGTGAAAGTGAATTGGACATGGGTTTAACTCCCATCATCTCCACCAAAGAAAAATAAAATCCACAATAGTTCGTAAAGTTTATGAATTCCTGTGGGTTTTATTTTCAGATTTTCAGTTTAGGAGAGTGTCCAGTGAAGTACATTTCGTTGCTCGTCGTCGTTGTCCTTCTTTCGTTCGCTTCGGCGTGTGGTTCTGACCAGCCCGTATCCAAGACCACGCCGGTCGCCGCATCAAATGGTTCGGCTACGAAGCCCGAGGCCGCTCCCGAGGTCGTGGAGGTTCCGATGGATATCGCTAACCTCAAGCCCGAGGTTGACGTCGCCAAGCTTACCGATTGGTCTTCCTGTCGAGAGGCGGATCTGGAATCGTTCAGGCGCCAGCGCGACAGGGGTCTTGCCGAATTCAGGCGCCAGCGAAGTCAGGAGGTTGAGCTCTATCGGGAGTATGAGAAAGTGCGACTGGTGGAGGCAGGTAAGTTGAAGGCAGCCGATCTGTCCGCAT
Organism: Candidatus Doudnabacteria bacterium; assembly: GCA_020850635.1. Lineage (GTDB taxonomy): Bacteria > Patescibacteriota > Doudnabacteria > UBA920 > UBA920 > JADZEH01. Next base: position 16,153 of record JADZEH010000036.1, read on the forward strand.
ACTATTCGTGGCTTGAGCTTAAGGACCGTGACGATTACGAGGCTATGAAGCGCTTGAGACTTACGAGTCCGGCCTACGCGCATTACGAAGATGTTCTTGAACAGCATGAGTACAAGCGTGACAGAGAACAGAGGGAGGCGAAACATCGCGCCATTACCGACGCGATCGAGAAAGTCTATCGCGAGGAGGGCGAGATCATCGACGCCGCCAAGCAGAAGTTGCTTCAGCGGGAGAAGGAGACCTAGTCGGAAAAGTACACGGGGTGTGGGCCCCAAACTTAGCGGATTCCCCACAGAATCACAATCCGCTACTTACCTTTGATAATTACCAAGTAGTTATCAATGGTGGGTAAGTGTATGAGTCAAAGAATGTTATGTCTCTCAACTTGCTTCGCCCAGATAGTAGCTTTTAATTTCTTGAAAGTTATTACCTGGTTAAAGCAACTGTGCTTTTGCCAAGGTTTCCCAGGAGGATTCTCATGAAGAAGCTCATGTCCGTGCTTTGCTGCACGGCGTTTCTTTTGACCGCGTTTGCAAGCACGGTCACGGCAGTCACTCCGCGAGCCTCTCAGCAGGATTGGCTCATGTCGATCGGTTACGACGGTGTCCAGGAGTGGTCAGCATTGGTCGGAAAGTCTGACATCCGGCTCCGATGGAATCCGCTCGTTCCTGGTGTGCTCGATTGCGAGGGTATTGAGTACACGGTGATAGCACACCGATTCTACCTCGTCATCGACCCGACTGCTCAACAGGTCTTCAAGTTGGGTGATCAGTGGACCGCATACCGTCAGGTCTCTCCGTGGGACGGAGGTGGTTACCATCTGACGCTCGACGGGGCACTCTCCGGGCCACGTTGGATGCCGTACTCTGTGGCTACTGGTCGGGATTACTACGATCAGGCCAGGCGAGCAAGTGCGAACCTGCCCGAGTACCTGCGTTCGTTCTTCGGACACCCTGGCGGCATGCCTGGCTCTCCGGATGGCAAGTGGTACGACGTACCCAACGACCACAGCGACATCGCTGAGCTTGGCGTTGACGTCAAAGCGTATCCCGAGGGTAGCCTCCTCGACACCACGGTCCTCAGCACGGCGACGTTGGACATCGAGTTGTCCGGCATGACGCGTGACGGCTTTATCTCCGTCCACGTCTACGACCGGTCAAGGCAGCCGTTCGAGATGGAGCACCTACGCTTCGTCTACAATTCCAACGGTTCCATTTCCTATACGGATGACCATCCGCGGACGTGGATGCGCTGGGGTTTCGGTACCAGCGAGTGGGATCGGGATCGAGAAGGTTATCAATTCGTCGATTCAGGGCGGGATCTTCTTCCCCTCATCGAACCCTATCTCGATCTGCCAGGTCTCGACGTTCGGCGTCGGAAAGCGCTCAGGGCCTACCTGAAAAACCAGCGTTGGCAACGGGCCTGATTCCTATTCTTCATCCAAGGAGGATGACTCTGCGAGGCAAGTGCCTTGCACCTGGCGAATTCAAAATTCGCCACCCATCTTTGTTAATTACGAAGTAGTTAATAAAGATGGGTAAGTAAAAACAAAACGACATTGTTATGTATCAAAAAAAGTTTGATGTATAGCTGTGTCGTTTTGAATTCCACAAGTTGGAGGTAGTATGCGGGCAGTTCATGATTTTGGCGAAGTTGGCTCGTGGGAAGCTGCCATGTCTAAGGTGAGTGATCTCTATAATGCTGGAGAGATCAATGGGGTCGCGACTGTTTCGCTTCAGGAGTACCGTTCGGATCAGTGGTTCGCATCGATACTTCAGGAAGGGGGTGACATACCACCTCGAGTCATGATTGAAGGATTGGCAGAGGTCTGCCCATCTGTTTACCCAGGAAATAGCAACTTCAAGCTCCTGCGTGTCGACACCGATCTGTCTGGTATGAGTGATCAGTTCCGATGCCTGGTCGTGGTGTACCTGAAGTCTGGTGAGCAGTTTTAGATACACAAAAGGTGTGCGAGCCTTTCATTTCCAAGCGGAAACTTCGCACAGTTTCCGCTACTCATCTTTGTTAGTTAGTTACTAGCTGCCAAAGATGGGTAAGCAAAAACAAAACGACATTGTTGTGTATCAAAAAAGTTTGATGTATGGCTGTGTCGTTTTGAAGTTCTGGGAGCTGACCCAACAACAGCAGGAGGAGACCGATGAATGATTTTTTGACTCAGGTTGTTGAGTTGCGTCACGCTGATCCGGATAGGATCATAGGCCAGCTCATGGCCATGTTCACCCAGATCGCTAAGATGGATCCCGTGGGTGTGCTGGTCGCATATCAAACCATAAAAGCTACCGCAGAGGTGGCGGATATGGTGAACAATGTGGTGATCAGGTCACTGCTGGTCGCAACCGAAGCCCAGATGACATATCTGGCCGCCAGTTCTGGGAACAAGGCTCATCTCGAGCGGTTCAAAGTTGCCACTGGGGGAGTAGTACACTGAGGTGATCAAATCTTAAAGATTCCTGCACGACCCGGCAGGACGCCACGCCACGCGTGGAGTTCTAGGGTCTTTTTCTTTATCCGATTTTTCTTTTTATATACCAAAAATCCCCGGACAAGAATCTGGGGATTTTTCATCAGTAGTTTATTATTGGGTAACTGGTGATCCTTCGCTGTAACCGAAGCTTGTACAGTCGACAACTAGGATATGTTCAAAGTCGTGACCATGCTTGCGGAATGTTTCAGCATTGACGAAAGGAAATCTAATATTGTCAACAACTTCAAAGACCGCAGTGGAGTTAGTACATTTAATTAATGTACCGTCTGGGTGATGAGAGCTGTCATCAATCAAGTCTGAGTCGGTGCTTATAGTACTTAAGTCACTATCACTGATTTGATCAACTTGCTCGAATTTGAAACCTAACCGAGCAAAGATTTCTGCGCTAGTAAACCCTTTGCGTTTTCCACTCTTAGATACAAACCATACGGTAGCGTCCGAACCTTTGATTAAGGTTCCTTCTGCAGGAACAACAGGGTCACTGCTAACTGTTTGGTTGGCAGGGACACCACTTATAGTTCTCACATCTTCGAATTTATGACCGCGGGAATTGAAAGCGGCAATACCACGAAATGGCTTTAAGCGGCAAGAGCTGAGTAAGTAAACTGTAGGGGAACCTTCAACTCTATAGAGGGAACCGTTTTGTAAGCCAGAACCACAATTGTGATGACTTGAGTCGTCGTCTGAGTCATCGTCGCAGTCTTCGCGTTCGTCATCGATGTCTTCGTCGTCATCTTCTCCGATATCGCTATCTTCATCGCTTTCTTCGTCGTCAATATCTTCGTCAGAGTCATCGTCGACGTCTTCATCGTCACTATTATCTTCGTCTTGGTCTTCGTCGACGTCTTCTTCATCATCGTCGTTGCTATTCGATGAAGTAGTAGTTACAGTGTCGTCTGAACATTCTGATTCGTCATTGTCATCAATCGATGTAAAGCTACCATCGATGATTGCGTCACCAGTAACGGCTGTACCACTTAAGTCTTTGATGTTCGTACCAATCACTGTGACTTTGTCTCCAGTAGCCACTGTTGGCAGGGACGTCCCAGCTGAGAGAATAATTATCAGCTTTTCTCCATCAACACTCCATTTGGCTTCACCAATAGCTCCGGCTCCATCTAGAAACGAGTGGCTATTGCTGAGCGAAAACTCAGTCATAATGTTACTTGCAGTAATCGCAAACTTATTGGTTGTTTCAGAAAATTCTAGAACAACACTATCTCCAGCTTCTTTGCTAGAAGTTCCACCAGAATTTTTGGCTTCTGCTTCGTGCAAAACAGGTACTGCAGCGGTATCATTTTCAGCGCTAACCAGAGTTGGGTTGGCTAAAGATGAAACAGCTAAAACGAATGAGACAAAGCTCATTGTAATGATTTTTCGGATATTCATTTTGTTATATTAATGATAAGTTGAATCTACTTAATTCTATCACCATAAAATCATAAAACACAGAAAAATTGAGTGTAATAAGTGTATAAGACTATGATTTCGTCATAGTTAACAGACTTTTTATTTGTGGACAAATATGATAAAAGTGTGATATTTTGTTAAGTCGTATTTCCACGACCAACAAAAAGGAGTGCATTGTTATGGGTGACTGGGGGAGTGATTGCAAAACCGCTTGAGGCGGTTTTTTGTTTGATTGACTATCTCCTATTTCTACGCTACACTGCGGTCAACCCGACCACGGGTTTAAGGAGGGGTCTATGGATCCTCGTAACGATAACGCTAATTTCTGGGTTTCACTACACGTGAGACCTATGGGAGATTCTTGTAATCTGGCTTGTCGATACTGTGAGTTTGGTAAGGTCAGCCTTGAGCAACGGATGAGTGATGAAGTGCTTCGCTCGGTTGTGCGCAAGTTACTCGAGCATAATGGAGGCTCGGGGGTATTCTGCTGGCATGGTGGGGAACCGACGCTTGCCGGGGTGGACTTTTTTGAACGCGCGGTTCAATATCAGCGCGAGTTCGCTCCAGACTTCAGTAAGGTCATCAATCAGATACAGACCAATGGAGTCGGGTTGAGCGAAGAGCTTGTCACGCTGTTCGCTCGGGAACGATTCGGTGTCGGCCTTAGCTTAGACGGGCCGGAGACGTTGCACAACCTGACCCGGGTTAATAAGGGCAATGCAGGTAGCTACCAACAGGTCGTTGCTGGCTTACAGTTACTTCGCTCACACGGTATAGACCCGGCAGTTATTGCCACGGTTTCTCGGGATGCGCTGCCATATGCAGAAGCGACGTTCCAGCATTTGGTGAATCTTGGCTTTAAGAATATCCACTACAGTGTGGTCTTCGATTCAAAGCCAGATGGAACGTTGGCCGTAACCAATGACGAATGGTATGGCTACCTGCGGAACGTATTCCATGCATGGTACGAGATGGCTGACGAGACCATACAGGTTCGGGAACTAAACGAGGTTATCAGCTGGATAGTTGGTGAACCAGACCCTTGTTGTACGTCTCTGGGTACCTGTGCACATTGGATGACGGTCAACCCCGACGGTAATGTGTCTCCCTGTGAAGTTATGGGGAAGACTTTGCGCTACGGGAACATCCTTACTGATACGTTTGCGTCAATCATTGCTTCGGTAGGACACCGTGAGCTCGTGAAATTGGCGGCATTCAGGCCGTCGATATGCCAGTCTTGTGAATTTTTGTCAGTCTGCAATAATGGGTGTACGAACATGCGGACCAGTACGAGCGGGTCACAAAATCCGCGAGGGCTCTATGCTTACTGTCACGAACGGCAGCAACTGTTCCGTGAGATCGTAAACGTTTTCGAAGAGGGTACATCTTAACAAAGGAGGGCTAACCATGAAGAGTAAGCGTGTTTTCATTGAAGCCGTGCTCAAGCGGGCTCGCGCCAAGGCGAAGCAAGCTGCTTCGCTCGAGTGGAAGAATACCGGGTGGCTGCGTAACTAGGAGCCACATCGTTCTAACGTAGGCACTTATGTGCCTAGCATCTTCGGTCTGAAACTTCTATACTACCCTCGTAGGAGTTTCGGACCCTTTTTTATGAAAATATCAATTGATCCTATTCTCTGTAAATATCAATTTTTACACCATCTTAGCGGGTGGCATTATTCATCTCGGACTTCATTTGGTCAGTATTGGCGATCAGTGCCGGGAAAGTTATCGTACGATGAAGTACAGGCAGTAAAGAATTGGACTGCTTTGAGTAAACGAGTGTTTGCAAAAGAAAACTTGTTTTTAGCAGAAAAGTATTTAAGTGGAACTTTGTCTGTTGACGAGGAGACTGCGGTGCAGGCTATTTTTGAAGTGTTAGGGGGTCGCTTTGGATATCATTACAAAAAGCAATTCTCAAACATAAAAAAAGTTTCTTTATATTTGTCTCGTTCATCATTAGATAGATATGTACAGGATACATTTCGATTTTATAAAGTTAAGCCAAAGTTGCCGCCAGTCTACATAACGCTTTCTTATAATGCGCAGAAAGAAGCTGGGGGAATGTATTTGGGTAAAGGTGTGGTTATTGAATTCGGTGATTGGAAATTAGGGAAAGATAATGAGCCATTGGTAAATGTCGCGATCCATGAGTTAACTCATGGAGTTTCGTTGATACCATTGCTCCCGCGTACATTACGCCTTAAATTACCAGAAGAGTTCAACTCTTCTGCCAAGGACTTTATGGAAGAGGTTGTTCACAATGCCCTTTGGAGCCAAATCGGAGTTTTTACTCAGAAAGTTTTTCGTTTTTCGGATACAGAACTAGATAGACGCTTCAAGCGATTAATGAGAATAGCCCCCGAGCCTTATAAAAGTTTGTTTATGAGCTCATATTCCGTTCGTTCTTTGTTGCAAGGGCATTTAGCTGCGGGAAAAAGCCTTAACAATTATTTGTTACTTAAACTCATTCAAGAAGTAAGAAGTTCTCTTAAATAGGAAAAGAAATAATATAATGCATCAACCTGGTAGGACGTCACGTACGCGTGAAGTTCCATGGTCTTTGTTGTTGTCTAGACACCGCCATCGAAGTGTGATATTTTGTTAAGTCGTATTCCCACGACCAACAAAAAGGAGTGCATTGTTATGGGTGACTGGGGGAGTGATTGCGAGAGCGCTTTGGATATGGCCGCTTTCAGGGTCAGACAGCTGATTTTGGTTGATCCAAATCATCCTCTGCTTAGGTTCAAGTGGGTTGTTCTTTTCAAAGGTGACCCTGATCTTGAAATGCCAGAGGGAATGGTTGAGGCGACAGCCGAGGAGTACTACGATAATTTCTGGCTTGGTGAACAGCCGTGGAGAGAGGTCGAGGTTGGCGCCATGGTCAGGACCGTTGCTGCGTCGAATTATGCCACCGCCTTGGACGAGGCTTTGGGAGTCGAAGCAGTGTGGCCCAGTTCTCTGTTGAGTAGTCGTCCGAGGGTGTGGAATGGGGAGGGTTTTGAATAGCGCCTATGGCGGTGATTGTGCTTTGTGCCGGTCGCCGCTCTTTTTATGCTTATTTGAAGCTATATCTTAGCCCCTATCTTTATTTCTCGATGTGTGTCATACTCACCCCGCAACAATTGTCTTTAGAAAAATCGTCGAGCTTCAAAACATTTCAATTTGCACCTAATTTTTAACACAAATCTATGAACGGTATTATCAAGAAGAAAGTCGCCGAAAAGGGTTTTGGTTTCATTACCCCAGACGGTCAAGACAAAGATCTATTTTTCCATAGCAATTCTCTCGTCGGAGTAACTTTTGACGAACTCAACGAAGGTGACGCAGTCACTTTTGAGTCCGAGGATTCTCCAAAGGGACCAAACGCGGTCAACGTTCAGCGCGCGTAGTCGAGCTTAAAAAACAACCCTCATTGAGGGTTGTTTTTTGTTGTGGAAATATTTAGCGACGTTTTTTGCTGGCAACTTTTTTCTTTGAAGCAACTTTTTTAGCTACTTTTCTTACGCCAACTTTGCGAGCGACACTTTTAGCAACCTTTGGTACAACCTTTACAACGTTCTTGCGTACTTTGTTGATTTCAGATGAAATCGAGTCCCAGTGGCCTTTCAGTTCGCGTGCCATGTCAGTTAGTTCTTTGGCATCAACGTTTTTCATGGATTTATAGTTCTTCAAAACTTTGTCGACAGTTTTGTCGTAAGTTTGTTTGGAAACTTTTTCCATGTTGTTCATTTCTGCCATAACCTCACGCTTGGCTTTACCTGTCCAAGCAGAAACTTTTTTGCGATTCTTTACTCCACGTTTGCCTGTAAAAAAATAGGCGCCGGCTGCAGCTGCAGCTAAAGCTGCAACACCACTACCAATAGCAATGGCTTTCTTTTGTGATTTTTTCATAGTATTTTTCTGTTAGTTATTTTTTTCTCTTTCCTCCGGAAGCGCGCTTGCGAGTGAAATGACCCATAAAATCAAAAATGCTGGCAAGGCTCGCTCCTTTGGTTTTGATTTCTTCGCGAAGATCGTCAATGTCGTCACTCAACTCTTCCGCCTGATCTTTAGCGATTTGCGAGATATGTCGAATGTAACGCAAGATGCTAATGAGATAGAACATGATTATCGAGAGGATAATCGTAAGTAAGACCACAGCGATGGTGGTGACGAAAAAGAAAATGTCCGCTTTAAGAAATGTTTCCATAGAGATATTATAGCATACTTTTGCGATTATTCTTTGAAATACAGATCAAAAAGTTTTTCGAGTACTCGCTGATAGCCGAGCCGAACGTTATCGTCACTTCCAATTTCGATTACTTCATCGTTGGAATCTGTAGCTGATTTAGTCCAGTTATATGAGCCAGTGATGTATTCTTTTTCGGTGACGATAGTTTTGAGGTGCATGATGCCACTGTGGTCATCGAAAGCAATGGGAATGCCAGCGGCTTTGAGTTCATTAATAATTTTCTTTTGTTCTTCGATTCGCTGACTTTGTTCGGCATCAACTACACCGCGAACATCTACGCCACGATGCTTGGCGCCTAAAAGCGCATCTTTGATATCTGGTTTGGTGAAAGTGTAGATGGCAAAGTAGATAAATTCATCAGCGTCGCGAATAACAGCGTTAATCTTTTCATTCGTCTGAATATCTTTATTATAGTAGACGCTAATGTCGTGACGGGGACGGTAGTGAAAATCATAATAAAACTGCCCGCATAGGCCGAGCAGAATAATGATTGTCGCAAGATAAAGAAAGTCCTTATGTATTTTCATGAGACTTGGCTTCGCGTTTGGCATCACGAGTTTTGATGTATTCGCGTTTGTCTTCTTTTTTTCGTCCGCGGCCAACGCCAATCTTCACTTTAATTTTTCCGTTTTTGCCCGCGTAAACTTCTAAAGGAACAATCGTTGTCCCTTTTTCTTTACCAATAAGCTGATTGATCTCAGATTTTTTGAGAAGAATTTTTCGAGTACGAGTGGGGTCGTAATTTTCATTTTTAGCGTACTTGTAAGGGCCGATGTGAGCGTTGAGTAAGTATGCACCGTTAGCATGAATTGTAATGTAACTACCTTTGAGCGAAACATTACCATCTTTGACCGATTTTACTTCTGCGCCAGTTAACATTAAACCAGCCTCAAGTGTATCTTTGAGTTCGTATTCAAAACGGGCTTTTCGGTTGTCAGCAAATTGGACCATGAACATATTTTAGCATTGATTTTATCTTAAGCATACCGAATTTAGATTTATTTTAAGCCGGACAGCGCGCGCCAAAGCACACTATATTTTTCCAGCCTTTGTGGTATAATAAAGCTCTATGAAGCAGTATATACATGCGCTTTTTTCAGATATTCTTGGAAAGATGTACACAGCAGGAAAGCTGTCGGTTTTGCCTGTGGTTGAGCTTTCTGTACCGGATGCGCAGTTCGGTGATTATGCGACAAACGTCGCACTTCGATTGGCCAAGCAACTCGGTCAGTCGCCTCAGGAGATTGCCGAAAAATTAGCCGTAGAATTAAAATCATTTGATATCCAACACCGCTTTTCTGAGATCGCAAGCGTTGGTGGTTTTATTAACTTTACAGTTTCGAAAGAGTTTTTGTTGCAAAACATGAAAGCTGTGCTGGACCAGGGGGAGTTGTATGGTAGTTCGGTTGCAGGACAAGGGAAAAAGGTCTTGGTGGAATATTTCCAACCCAATGTCGCAAAACCTTTGCATCTAGGACATATTAGTAATGCTGTAGTGGGGGATGCACTTTTCCATATTTTGAAATCCCAAGGCTACAAAACTGAGTCTGATACTCACCTTGGTGATTGGGGTACGCAATTTGGTCTGCTACTTCTGGCGTACAAAAAATATGGTGACTTCAACATTATAGAGAAAAATCCCATAGATGAACTTAACAAGTTATACGTCCAAATTAATACAGAGATAGAATCTAATCCTGAAATTCGTGAACAGGGTAAGCAAGAATTTGTGAAGCTTGAACAGGGTGATACGGAAAACAGGAAACTTTGGGAACAATTTAGAGAATGGAGCTGGCAAGAGTACGATATCATTTACTCGCAGCTTGGCGTACGCAAAGCCGACCATGATTGGCCAGAAAGTTTTTATGAAGATAAGATGCCTGCTGTTATAGATGAGCTCAAACAAAAAGGTTTGTTGATTGAATCACAGGGTGCGCAAATTGTACCATTAGAAGATTACAAATTAGGAACCGCCGTCGTTATTAAGTCCGACAGTGGAACCACGTATTTGCTTCGTGACCTTGCGACTTATATATATAGACAGCAACAAGGTTTTGAAAAACAATTATATATAATAGACGTTCGTCAGCAACATCAACTTGCCCAGACATTTAAAATATTGGAATTAATGGGTCATATAAAGGCACCTCAAGACGCTGTTCACATTGCGTATGGTTTTTTGAAGCTTCCTGAGGGGGCAATGAGTAGTAGAAAAGGAACGATAATCCAGGCTGGTGAGTTTATCAAGAGTGTGCAGGAGAAGGCTTTAGAAATTATAAATGAAAAGAACCCCGATTTAAAAGACAAAGAATCAGTTGCAAAACAGGTCGCTAGCGGTGCTATTAAATATTTTCAGCTATCTCACAACTTGAAAAGTGATATTGTGTTTGATCCAGCTAAGGTTATATCTTTTGAAGGCAACACCGGACCCTATTTGCAATACACTCATGCGCGTATTCATGGGATTAAGCGCAAAGCCGGTGGGGAGATAGATATTTCGCAAATTTTTGACGACAAGATTACAATTAGTGAACAAGAAAGTGCAGTACTTCGTAAATTAATGCAGTTCCAAGAAACTCTTGAGACTGTTACTATCGAATACACCCCAAACTTACTTTGTAACTACTTGTTCGAACTTGCTCAAAACTTTAACAGTTTTTATCAAGCGATACCCGTTACGCAAGAAACAGACGAACAGTTAAAAGCTTTCCGCCTGCAGTTAATTACCGCAACCGCCCAAGTTATTAATAACGGCTTATACGTACTGGGCATACAAGCTCCAGAAGAAATGTAAAATATATGTCAGATAACAAAACAGACGAACCACGACAATCAAATACACCAGACTTCAACAAACTCGAACAAGTCATTTTAGAAGGTTGGGACCGTGACAAAGTTTTTGAGCAATCGCTTGAACAAACCAAAGACGGTGAGCCGTACATCTTTTTTGATGGCCCACCATTCGCCACAGGTCTTCCTCATTATGGTCATTTGTTAGCGTCAGCGATTAAAGACGCTATTCCGCGCTATCAAACTATGCAAGGACGCTTCGTCCGAAGACGATGGGGTTGGGACTGTCATGGTTTGCCAATCGAAAACATTGTTGAAAAGAACTTAAACATCTCTGGGAAAAAACAGATTGAAGAAGTTGGTATCGAACGCTTCAATCAAGTTTGTCGTGATAACGTTTTGAAGTTTTTACCCGAGTGGGGCAAGACAGTAAAACGCATGGGACGCTGGGTCGAATTCGAAAACTCCTACAAAACCATGGACACTACGTACATGGAAAGTGTGTGGTGGGCTCTTAAGAATGTTTGGGACAAGGGGTTAATTTACGAAGATCGTAAAGTTTTACTTTATTGTAGTCGCTGCGAAACACCGCTCTCGAATTTTGAAGTGGCGATGGACAACAGTTACAAAGACGTTACTGAAGAATCAGTTTACGTTAAATTCAGATTACTTCCTCGTCAACGCATCGTTGATCAAATCACCGATGAAAAAACTTTTGTCCTAGCATGGACAACCACACCTTGGACACTGCCAGGAAATACTGCGTTAAATATCGGTCCGGATATTACTTACGTGTGGGTTGAACAAAATGGCGAGAATTATATTGTGGCTAAAGAACGTCTTGAAATTTTGAAAGGCGAGTACGAAGTAAAGTCTGAGTTTGGTGCACGTTCATTAGAAGGTTTAGGTTACGAGCCATTGTACCCAGGTGTTATTGCTGATCCTGAAAACAAAGCCCATAAAATTTATGAAGCTGATTTTGTTACAACAACAGATGGTACTGGTATTGTTCACAACGCGGCGATGTATGGTGAAGACGATTATAAGTTAGCCCGCGAAAAAGATTTACCTCGTGTTGAGATGTTAAGTCATCAAGGAACCTTTTTAGATATCTCCCCAGAAAATTTACGTGGTGTGTTCTTTAAAGACGCCGATCGAATCGTCTTGGATGAACTTACTGCCAAAGGTTTGGTCTACGCCACAGAACATTACACTCACAGCTATCCACACTGTTGGCGTTGCGGTACGCCCTTGTTTTATAGTGCGCTTTCCGCGTGGTTCATCAATATTCAAAAAATTAAACCTCGTTTACTTGAGTTGAACCAGAACATCAGTTGGTATCCCGAACATTTGAAAGAGGGTCGTTTTGCGAAGTCCATGGAAGCGGCGCCAGATTGGAATATTTCCCGTAACCGTTACTGGGCAACTGCCTTGCCGTTTTGGAAGTGCGAAACTAAAGACTGTAAGAATGTGGTTTGTATTGGTTCGGTTGCAGAGCTTCGTGAAAAATCTACGAACTTTAATGAAGTATATCCAAACTCGACAGAAGACGTGAGTATGTTAGATTTGCACAGACCGTTTATTGATAACGTTAAACTTAAGTGTGAGACGTGTCAGGGGACAATGCAAAGAATTCCCGAAGTCGTTGACTGCTGGGTTGAATCTGCGAGTATGCCTTTTGCAGAACTTCACAATCCATTTGAAAATGAAGGTTTGTTTGCTAAGCGATATCCAGCCGATTTCGTCGCTGAATACATTGCTCAGACTCGTGCTTGGTTCTATGTCATGCACGTTATGGGAACAATCTTGTTCGACAAGCAACCATTTAATAACGTGGTGACAACTGGAAACATTTTAGCCGAAGACGGAGCGAAAATGTCGAAGTCAAAAGGTAACGCTCCTGATCCGTGGGTTCATATTGAAAAATATGGTGTTGATGCCATTCGATTCTATTTACTGACCTCACCGGTGATGAGCGCTGATGATATTTCGTTTTCAGAAAAGGCTATCTCTGAACTCAATCGAAAAGTAAACTTACTTCTTTGGAACATGCTGAGTTTCTATCGCATGTATGCCACAGGAACTATTTCGACCGACAAACCGGAAGTTAGTCACGTCTTGGATCGCTGGATGCTTTCTGAGTTAGCTCGTGTACACAAACAAGTCACAGCTCACATGGATGGCTATAGCACAGTTAAAGCTGGTAAAGTTTTAACTGATTTCATTAATGATGTTTCGACATGGTATGTTCGTCGTAGTCGTGATCGTATCAAAGCTGGTGGCGCAGACACCGAGCAAGCTTTGAACGTGCTTGGTTACGTCTTAATTGAAACGAGCAAGATGCTTGCTCCGATGATGCCATTCTTGTCCGATCATATTTACCAAGATTTAACTGGTAAAACCTCAGTTCATTTAGAACGTTGGACTGCTGTTGGTGAAGTAGATGAAAAAGTTTTGATCGATATGGAGACTGTCCGCGAAGTTGTAACTGTGGCGCTCGCCGCTCGCAAAACTTTAGCGATGCCGGTTCGTCAGCCACTCCGTGCTCTTGCCATTAAAATGAAGAGCGGGGACAGCGACTTAGCCGAAGAACTTCAGAAAGTTATTTTAGAAGAGTTGAACGTCAAGCAAGTTGATGCTTCGCTTGTTGATAAAGCACCATCACGTCCAGAGCTTATCAAAAGTTTTCCAGGGAATCTTGTTGTGGCCGAAGTTCTTCTCGATTTGGAAATGACTCCAGAGTTAATTCAAGAAGGATACGCCCGCGAAATTGAACGACAGATTCAGGATCTACGTAAAAAAAGCGGTCTTAAGGTAGGCGAGCTTGTCGATCTATATTACAACACTACAGACGAAGAGTTAGAAAAAGTTGTCTCAAGTATGATCGATCGCAAGAAGACTTTTGTCAGCCAAGTGGCCAAAAGCTTGGAAGTCGAAGTAGATTGGGAAATCCAAGCTCAGATTTCTGGTAAACCAATCTGGCTTGGCTTGAATAAGGCTTAGTTTCGCTTAAACTGTGATATACTAAAACAAATAAGTAAAAATGAAATAAAATGGAAAACGAGCATTATAAAAGAAACGACAGTATTCTATATCTACTAGTCGTCCTTTCGATTTGTCTATCGGTGGTTTCAATAGTAATGCAATTTAATTTGCGTTCAAAAGCTTCTCAGGCTGCGAGATTAAATCTTACCCCTGTGAATGAAGGGCAAATAAACGTACCAATTCCAACCAGTATGGGAACTTGTGACGAATTAAAGGGTTATATTCTACATTTGGAAAGGACTCTTCAGGAGTATGTTCAAAATAATAGTGGTGAGGAAGCGATTTCTGAAGTTCAAGCAGAACTAAGAAGAGCAAGAGCTGTGTATGCTGGCTCTTGTCTAGCGTAGAGCTTACTTTATGAATTTAAACAATGTTTGTTAAAGATTTGATGACAAAGTCGGTGATCTCGGTTCGTCCAGATCAAACCGTTCAACAAGTTGCAGAAATGCTGCATCAATACCATTTCACTGGTATTCCCGTTGCTGACAATCGCAACCGACTTTTGGGTATGATTGCTGAACGCGATTTCATCGCGTCTGACTCGAAATTATACTTACCAACGTACATTAAACTACTTCAAGATACAGATTTTATTTCTGGTGATAAAAAGCTGTTACCAAAAGAAGCTCGCGATATTATCGAAGCTACTGCCGAAGATATTATGAATCGCAGCATTGTTACGGCCAAAGCCGAACATACTTTAGAAGAACTGGCTGAATTATTTGCGATCAAGCGCGTAAATCCTATTCCCGTTACGGATAGTAATGGTATTTTGGTGGGTATTGTTTCTCGTAGTGATCTCATCAAGTTGTTCTCTAAAAAATCAATTGAACAAGTCGTTCAGAACGATGCAATGCATCGTCCAATTGACAGTCATGTTGATAATGTTTACAATACTTTTAACTCCCGCTTCGCTTACGTGGCTAAGTTCCGCGCCAATGTGTGGATAACAATTGCCATAGTCCTCTTTGTTATCGGCTTTATTGCTGGTATCATATATGTAGCTGATCCGCATATCTTTAAGGGTCCAGATGAGGTAGGACAATACCAACAACCATAAACAAAATAATTAAAATAGTAAAATAATGAAATTAAGTCGACAGACAAAAATTTGGGTGGGGACGGTTATAGTTCTTGCAGTAGTTTTACAAGTTGTTACTTACGTTAAATATAGCAAGTTGGAAAAGCAGGTTGCTGGTTTTCATGAATCACTTGCCGTGGCTCAGGATGAAAGCGAAGCTGCAAATGCCTACGATGTATTTTATGATCAAACCACTCCATTGTTGAAGGCTCAGGAAGCAAGCGCAGGACGAAGATGGTTTTGTTTCTGGCTATGTAGTACAGGTGGAGGAGCAAGTACTCCAAGCAATGCAAATCCTCCAGGCGGTGAAGATGACTGGACTGGTTTCTATGGAAGCGTAAAACCTAGACCCCCTATTGGTGAATAAGAAAAAATTACCATAGAACATTAAACCACCCCAGCATGAGGTGGTTTTTGGTTTATGGTAAACTTAGGCTATGTCTAGAGAGCAACAATACACCGCCATCGTTATCAAGAAGCAGGCTTTGGGTGAGTCAGACGAAATTATCACTTTTTATACCCACGAATTGGGTAAGGTTAGAGCGGTGGCAAAAAGTAGTAAACTGCCGAAAAGTAAATTACAGTCTCAGCTTCAGCCAATGTTCGTTTGCCAGTTAACACTCGCAGGCTCAAGTTCATTGCCAACTATTATTCGTGTTCAAGCTGACAAATCTTTTCCTAACATTCAAAACGATTCTGATCGTAGCCCTTTTTGGTATGTCGTCGCGGAGCTAGTTTTGAAAGCCACGCCAGACGAAGAACAAAATGAAATGTTGTTTTCTGCTCTTGAGCAGTTTTTGGAGTTCTTGAATACGCCAGTTATATCACCAGATGACGCACTGCGCGGTTTATTAAAATTCAAGTTGATGTTCACCGACGCTCTGGGCTTCAACGTCGTAAATTCTGATGCCGATCTTGCTAAACCAATATTCTTTAGTAACTCTTTTGGCGGTTTTGTCCAAGACGAAAAACCTTTCGATGCATCACATATTCGTCCCGATACCCTTACTTGTTTCAATACCCTTCGGAATATGACTTATTCAGAAATTACCGGCTCTAACTTAGGAGTCGATGAACTTAATGGTTTACTGACACAATTTATCTCGTATCAATTAGAAAGAGAGATCAAATCCGAAAAGTTCGTATAAAGTGATATACTATAAGTAACTAGGATATGGACGATTTGGTGTTGTTAAGAAAACCATCGGAGCGAAGCGACTGGTTTTAGTACAACACCAAATCGTCCATACAAACCGTCTGCTCTAAAGAAATATAAACCATAAGCTATATGGAAGAAAATCAAAATCCAAAAGTTTCAAATATGAGTGTCCCGCCAAGCGCTGGTAAGCCTTTAAATGTGACGAATATCGTGCCACCAACATCTCCAGTCGCACCCACAGCAGTGCCTACAAGCCGTTTCAAGGCTTTGCTAGCCACGGTTGGGCCTTTTTACGCTCAGAATAAATACTACGTCTGGGCAGCAGTTTTGGGGATCATCGTTTTGGTGGTTTTAGCGTTCATTGCGTTTCGTCCTCAGGAGCCAATTTTAGCCCCAGCGAAAGTAGATATTTCTATCGATGCTCCAACGGTTTCGCCAAGTGGAGGTGAGGCTGTACTTAAGGTGAAAATTACGAATAAAGATACGGCGACCCTAAATAAAGCGGAGCTTGAGTTGGTTTATCCAGAAGGGGCAAGTTATGTAGACAGTACTCCCAAAGCCATTGGTCTTACTGGAACAACCTTCCCTGTGCCAGATCTCCAACCAGGTCAGAACGTGGCGGTGCTGATCAAAGTTCGTATACAAGGACAAATCAACGATGAAAAGAAGCTCATCGCTAAGCTTCACTATCGATACACCAATTTTAGTTCAGACTTTGTGGCGGAAACTACTCACACCGTTCGTTTAGTTGCTGCAGACGTTGCGCTTGAAATTAGTGGCCCCCAAACTACAAACAACGCACAGGTGGTAACTTATGAAGTAAGTTACAAGAATAACTCGGATAAAGAAATTCAGAATGGACGTATTGAATTAACTTACCCTGATCATTTTCAATTCGCCAGTGCTGAGCCTCAGCCTAACTTGGGTAAAAATATTTGGAACATCGGCACTCTACAAAAAGGTCAACAAGGAAAAATTAGTTTTCAGGGAAGCTTTGCGAGCGGTGGCCCGGGACAATCAGAAACGTTCAAAGCCGCGTTTTTAGTTCTTGATGCTTCTGGCAGTTTCTTTACTCAAGCCGACACAACCTTTACCACCCAGATTGGCTCATTGCCTTTAGTGGTTACGCAAGAAGTTGTGAGTGGCAGTAGTAATGGTATTGTAAAACCCGGTGAGACGTTACGTTACAAACTCTCGTATCGAAACAATGCTGCCGTTGCTGCCAAAGGAGCAATTATTGTTCTGACGATAGATTCACAAGCCGTGGATTTAGGTTCAATTCAAGCCGAGGGCGCACAGGTCAATAACGGTACAATTACATGGAATGCCTCTTCAAATTCTAATCTTGAAACTTTAAATCCAAACGAAAGTGGTAATCTTGAGTTTAGTTTGAAAATAAAGAACCCTCCTGTTCGAGATACTTCTAGAAACTTAGAAGTTAAAACTGCGGTGAAAATTAAATCGGATGAGTACGAAACATTTTTGCCAGGTGGTGACTTAGCAATAAAAATTAGCACTCAGGTAAGTGTTGATACATCGCTTGAACACATTAGTGGTCAGTTACCACCCCAAGTTGGAAAAGAATCAACTTACCGCCTAAATATTGCCCTGAGTAATAGTACTAATGAGTTGCGCGATGGGGTGCTCACTGCCTTTATCCCTGTTGCGGCAAGTGGTGTCGATCTCTCGAGTATTCAACCTGCTCGAGAAGTTAGTAATGTAACGTTTGATTCAAGTACGGGCAAGCTTACCTGGAAAGTTGGAATTCTCTCCGCTCACGTTGGCGATTTCAGCCCCTTAAGAAAAATGAGTATTAATGTACGTATTGTGCCATCGAGTAATCAAGTCGGCAGGGAAGTTGAGCTGCTAAAGACCGTGGGTATGAAAATAGTTGATAGTTTTACCGGAGAGAATCTAAGCCTCAATGGGAATGCTCTTACAACTAGTAGTCTGAAAGACAGCAATGGTTACACAGTAGATGGTTCGGTAAGACCATAGTCAATACTTAAAGCCAGTTTGGTGTTGTACAAAAACCAGTCGCCGCGGGCTCCAATGGTTTTCTTAACAACACCAAACTGGCTTTTCCATAAGCCTTCTAGTATTTAACAGAGAATAGTATTGAGAAAAGTGCCGGGGCTTTAACCACACTTTTCGAGATGCTACTCTCTGTTAATAAACAAAAAACCGCCTCACGGAGAGGCGGTTTTAATTTATTGAGTTAATAGATGAATCCGATAATAACGTTAGAGTTAGTACTGATTGAGCGGGTACTGACTTTGTTCCAACCGGCGTAGTTCATTTCTGAAACTGTAAACGATGAGCCGTCGGCGCTAACTCCAGTGACGTAGGCAACGTGTCCAACGCGACTTTCTGTAGTCTGGACGATAGCCCCTTTCTTAGGGGTTTTGCCGGTGGCATAACCCATAGCCTTGGCGTTTGTAATCCAACGGTTAGCGTTACCACCCCATGGTACACCGCCACGTTGAGCTGCTGCCCAGTAAGTACAGTATCCTTTAGGGAAGGTGTGGCTGCCCTTAGCAACAATTAAACGATTGGTTGCAGGAGTGGATCCTTTTGCACCAGGCTTTGCCGTTACTTTTGGTGCTGGCGGAGGAGTAACTTTACCGTCTTTGATAATCAAAAATTGTCCGACTTCTGGCATTTGGTCTGGTCCACCCAAACCATTACCACTAACGATGCTTTCTACAGAAACATTGTAGAGCTTAGCCAAGTCGGGGACAGTAGTGTTGTAATCTGAAACTTTATAAACGATGCCGTTGTATGGAGGAATAACGAGGAACCATCCTGGTTTAATTGTATCGCTCGATAAGTTGTTAGACCACTTGATGCTATTTACAGAAACGTTATATTTTTTTGCGATGGAACTAATCGTTTCACCACCTTCGGTAGTATGAATAACAACTTGCTTAGAAACTAATTCTTGAATACTGTTAGGGTTTGGCTTAACCATGACGCTGTCTTCATAGGCAGCTAAATTATCATCAGTTGAAACATCGCCTAATTCATCAAAGTTTTCCGCGTAAGCTTGTTGGACAAAACCTGGACGAACAACCACAGTACGAACAGTATTATTGTGCAGAACAAGCTGATTATTATAGTCACTATGGTTACGTAAGAGGGCCATGGTTAGACTATTATCAGGACCGTGGGCCATCTTCAAAAAATACATATTAAAACCAGCGACAATAATGGCTGCGACCACTACTAGGAATTCGCTGGAGAACATGGATGCGTATTGCCAGCCATCCACTTTCATGTGGACAGCAGGGAAATGATGAGTATATGAGCGCTTCAATCGCGGTGCACGGGATTTGAAAACAAACAAAAACTTCTTGATGAAGTATTGTGCGATGAAGAAACTAACTTTGAATTTTCTTTTTAGCAAACTTTGCCAATTTTTGAGAGCAGTTATACTATCTCCTTTACCATACACCAGGACGGATTACTTGATTAAACTGAGGTGGGGATGTATGGGTAAGCCGTTTCTCTGATCAGTAGTATGCAACTGTTACGGAAAATACCACCAAAAATTCAGCTATTTCTCTCACAAGCTGACACTTTCCGCTTATGAATATCGAGTGATTGAGACTAATCAATCTGATACTTAACTAGTTTATCAACCTCACTCTGGAGTTTCAAGAAAATGAGGGTGGAAATGTCTAAAAAGTGCTTATATAAGGGGGTTTATATTAACAATCGGCTTATTTTTGCCCGAAATGGACACCTGCTAAAGACCAATAAAATCGGGGCAAATTAAGCAATAAACCAGCGTAAAAATGGTATACTAAACTGTACTATTTATTTACTAGATTTAATGGATCTTTCTGTTTTAAATGATAAGCAAAAAGAAGTGGTCACGGCACCTCTGGGGCCGGTTTTAGTCTTGGCTGGAGCGGGCAGTGGTAAGACCAGAGTGCTAACTTATCGCATCGCTTATTTAATAGAGCAAGGGTTGGTGGCGCCAGGAAATATCCTTGCGTTGACGTTTACAAACAAAGCAGCGAAGGAAATGCAGGAGCGTGTCGTAAAGTTGTTGAAGTCAGAACAAAAGCGGATTGATATGCCTACCATGGGAACCTTCCATTCGGTCTGTGCTCGTTTACTTCGCCGTGAAATCCCCGTACTTGGATATAATCGAGGATTTGTAATTTACGATGCGGAGGATCAGCTCAAGATTTTAAAAGAGATTTGTGAAGAATTAGAAATTGGTAAACGGTTTCCACCAAGTTTGTTCCGTGCGTATATTAGTAGTGCGAAAAATAACGTGCAAACTCCAGCCGAGTTAAGTATTGGCCTTGAACCGTTTATGCACGAAATGGTTCAAAAAGTTTACGTGCGCTACCAAAACTTTTTATTTAATCAGAATGGGGTCGATTTCGATGATTTATTGATGTTAACCATAAAAATCTTTCAAGCTCGACCAGATATTCTACAAAATTATCAAAAGCAATTTGCTTATATCTTAGTAGATGAGTATCAAGACACTAATCCGGCTCAGTATGTGTTGTTGTCTCTCCTTGCCGCGCATCATAACTTATTCGTAGTTGGTGATGATGCTCAGAGCATCTATGGTTTTCGTGGTAGTTCGATTGCTAATATTTTAAACTTTGAATCCGAGTTTAGCGATGCTCGGGTTTATAAGCTCGAACAAAACTATCGTTCGACTAAGAACATTCTGGCTGTGGCTGAAAGCATCATTGCTTTAAATACTGAACAGAAAGCCAAAACACTGTGGACGGAAAATGAAACCGGTCCAAAAATAATTGTTCGTGAATGTGATAACGAGCGTGATGAAGCTGCCTTTGTTGTACGCTCGATCGTTAAACATGCTACGGGGAAAGACGAAGAAACTAATGAGCCAGAATACGAGCCAGAGCCAGAAACTTTTTCGATTCTCGATCAATTTCTAAAAAAACAGAAAAAAGGGGTTGGAGGAGTAAAGTATCTAGGATTACCCCAGTTACCAAAAGATCATGGAAGCCTCACTGGGTTTGCTGTATTGTATCGGACTCACGCTCAGTCTCGCGCCATTGAAGAAGCTTTAATAGAGGCGGGGATTCCGTATCAAATTATTGGTGGTGTAAAATTCTACGAACGCAAAGAAATTAAAGACATGCTGGCGTATTTACGTTTGGTACAGAATTTTCGTGATCAAGTCAGTTTGAAGCGCGTGATTAATGTCCCAACCCGTGGAATTGGTGATAAGTCGTATCAGTTGATCAAACAGCACATTCGGGATTTTGTGGAGAAGCATCAAGGGGCTGAAGATTTATTCACCTTATTTAGGCAGTCGCTTGAATCTGCTCAGCTTCCTCCAAAACAATCACAATCAGCTAAACAGTTCTTTAATATGATCGCCTCGTTCGCTGAACTAGACCCAGCTGAACCACTTTCATCACTTTTACGTTTGATTTACAAAAAGATAGATATGGAAGAATGGCTTCAAGATGGAACAGAGATGGGTGAAGCTCGGCTTGAAAATGTGCAGGAATTATTTAACGTGGCGGCTAAGTACAATCATGTTCCGTGGGAAGAAGGTTTAGAGAGCTTTTTAGAAGAAGTTGCTTTGGTTACTGAGCTGGATAACTTACAAGAAACGAAGAATGCCGTAACTTTAATGACTTTGCACAGTGCAAAGGGTTTGGAATTCGATACTGTTTACTTTGTTGGCCTTGAAGAAGGAATATTACCTCATAGCCGAAGTTTGTTGTCGCCTTCGGAGTTAGCCGAAGAAGTACGTTTAACATATGTGGGGGTGACGCGCGCGCAAAAAGAACTTTACATGTTGTTTGCGACTCAGCGAAGTTTATTTGGTAACACGCAGCCAAGTACACCATCACGTTTTTTGCGCGCGCTTCCTCATGAACGTATTACTGCCAACTCATCATCGTTTGATTTAAACGACGGTGACGTTTATTATGAAGCTACAGATTTTTAATTTTTTCTATGACGATTGATCAAGTTAAACAATTGTTACAGCAGTATGGGATGAAGCCGAATGAGACTTACGGCCAAAACTTTTTGCTGAACGATATTGTGCTCCAAGATATGGTCGATAGCGTGCCGATGAAAAAAGGGGACGCGATTTTGGAAGTTGGCCCTGGTTTAGGAAACCTCTCGCGTTACTTAGCTGACACTGGTCATGAAGTATTTAGTGTCGAAAAAGACCCCAAATTTTTACCTGTACTCAAAGCTATAAAAAAAGATTACAAAAATTTTGATTTCACTGTTGATGATATTCTTAAGTTTGATTTTCAAACGAAACTTAAGTCAAAAAAAAGTTATCATGTTGTGGCGAACATCCCATACTACATTACCGGAAAAATTATTCAACTGTTTGTGCAAGCCAAACATAAACCAAAGAGCATCACAATTCTAATTCAGAAAGAAGTGGCGGAAAATGTTACGGCCAAACCCGGACGTTTGAACTTGTTAGCGATCTCAGTTCAGCTTCATGGTCAAGCTAAACTTCTGCAAAAAGTTTTGGCTAGAGACTTCTATCCCGCGCCGAAGGTGGACAGCAGCGTAATCCAGATAATTCTCGACGAGCGTCCCAAATACGAAGTCGATGACGAGAAGAGATTTTTTGGATTATTGCGCGCTTGTTTTTCTGGAAAGAGAAAACAATTGCACAATACGCTCACAAATTATTTACAAAAACCAAAAGACGAAGTTACAAAAATTTTAGAGAGTTTAAAAATAGATTCTGCGGCCAGACCGCAAGAGTTATCGATAGAGGAGTGGGTTAAGCTCTACAAAAAAGTGAACGAATAAAAAACTTTCTCAGCAGAGAAAGTTTTTTGTTAAGGCAAAATGATTTTGTCACCAACTTTAATTTTGTTTTTATCACTCCAACCACTCATTACTTCGAGAACCATGTCAGCATTATGTGTTGGAGAGTATCGCGGAAGTTGATTAAGCGCTGCTAGTGGATTTGGTTTTGGAACGTTCCGTGAAATATCGATAACTTTGAAATCGTTTATCCAAATTATATCCAAGTCAAAGCGCATGTCGCGCATCCAAAATGTTGGAATGCCAGATGGACTATTGCGAAGATCAAAGAGCATGCCTTGAGTTTCGGTTAGCGGTTCACGCCCGGACAATCCTTGAGTTTGCGCTTCTGTGGTTGATGCAATTTCGACATCGAGTTTTGTATTTCCGATTGTTAAAGGTTTGTTGTAGGCGCCTACTAAGTTTACTTTTGGTTTTGATTGAGTAGAGGGTGAATAGGTTTGTTCAGAGCTTGTTTCCTTTGAAGTCTTATCAGAATTGTCCTTTGGTTGAGTTGCGTAGACTTGCCAAATTACGACTAAAATCAATGTAATTAAAGCAATGTAAGTAATTTTTTGATGTGTCATATAGATGTAGTGTAGCGAACTCTGTCTGATCTTGCAAAATTTTTCTAGATGTGCTATAATATATGCAGAAGTTTAGTTAGGAAGTTCGAAACAAAAAGCAAAAATAAAAGTGAATAAGGAACAGTGGGTACAGCAATGAAGGGATTGCTGTTTCATTGCGTATCGTATGTCATCACAGCTATTGAATGTTACGACAAAGCTTTGTGGAGTAATTATAATGATTGCTCTTGCTGTCTTACCATCAAAAACTTATGCGCAGTCGATTGTTGCCGGGCTACCTTTTGGTGGACGCATTGTTAGTGTCGCAACTTACCCATTTGCATTTCCAGCTTGTCCGTTACATACCTTAGTCATAAAGTTAAATGAGTCTCCAATTGGCCAGCCAAGACTCATGGGAGTTTTTGCAGGACCTGGCTCAAAGATTTACCAACATTTTAATATAACAACACCAGGTGTGTGGTTGCTTGGTACATATTCTCCAACAGTTTTACTTCCACCAATTTGTCCTTATCCCGTTGCCCCAATTGTTCAAGTAGGTACTGGTTTATTCCCAGGATTCTAAAAGCAATATTATGAAAACAAAACTACAAACTAAAAATTTTACGGAACATTTACATTACGGGCACCTCGCAATTATTGTCGGCTGCGTTGTTTTTCTAGTTGGTACTATGGTTTTAAAAAATGGTTTTAATTTATCATCACTGGTCGCTCGTGCAGATAACGAGGGGACCGAGACAATTAGTTACGAAGAAATTAAAAAGCAAGTTGCCGCTGAGTCTCAAGTTGTTATGTCAGACCCAGATAAGTTAGCGGATGATATCGCGATGCTAGATCCAGGAGCACAAGCCGGAAAAGTCTTAGGTGAAAGTATTGGTTTCAAAGTTGTTGAGCCAAAAGAATTAGCGACCGATCCACGTTTTCAAAGTATAAAAGTTTTGACAACTACTGGCATTCAGAAAAGTGACATTGAAATGTATGCACTAGAGTCCCTTCGCATTGAATCAGAAAATGATGGCTTACTAATTCTGGCCTATTTAAATTCAGATGACCAAGCTGCGCTAGACCAAGCAATTTTGAAGTCTCAGGATATCGTTACGCTACTCGAGCAAATATACGTTCCGTCCCATCTTGAGTCGTTCCATAAAATGAAGATTATTTATTACAAGTCGTTAGAGCAGATTGCTCGAAATTTTGCAGGTCAGCAAACAAACGTTTCGCTTCAGCAAGCAACAAGCGACATGTTCAGCGCTATCAATGCGATGTCACCAATTAGAACAACAATCTATAGTCGTTACCAAGTGCAAATATGAGATACCAAATAAAAACAAAAATAATAAGTGGAATATTGTTGGCGGTCTTTACGCTAACACCTTTTTCTCTTGCCTCAGCGCAAGGAGGAATTGGAATTGGTATCCATGGTTCTGCGATTTCTGCTGTTCTTGAAAAAACTAAAGTCCCTGTCGCTGGAATAGGTTACCCAAACACTCCTTTAACTAATCCAACTAGCGTTGCTAGTAATGCAGCGAAAGCTGCGTGTGACGCTTTAGTTACCACTGCCGAAACTCTTAATACTACTGAAGCCGCCTCAGGCTTTCTGAGTTTGGGCATCGGACTAATAAGTGCAGATTTCACAGAAGCCACTCGAACTCAAGCTTTAATTACCAGTTATTCCGCCGCAAAAACATGTGTTCATAATCTATTGGGAACTTGGTTTAATAACCAAAGCACTTCGACTCTTTTGCAAGGTGGAGATTTGCGAAACGATATTGATCGTTATACAAAAATCGATGCTGATCTCGGAAAGCGTCTACAGGACTTAACCGCAAGACAATCAGCAACAACAAAAGATTTTTTGCGAGCGGTGTTAACAAAAATCGCTTTGGGCGTCACACAAAATTTAACCAATGATGTCGTGGATGGTTTAATTTCTCAGTACAAGATTTCTGACTTTTCAAAGTACGCTGATACACTTGGGACACAGTTGTATACCATGAATTATATTAACGATAATTTTTCTGGTAAGGAAAAAGAACAGTTAATGATCCGAGCTATTGCCCAAGCATCATTTGATAAGGCACCTGAAAGATTTACAGTAGCGGCTAATTATGCTCAGACTTTAGCTGAAGAGCAGACCGGGTGTGATCGAAGCCAATTGAGTATAGCCGATCCTAACTTTTACATTTTATTAGCAGAGTCTGGACATACGGGATGTCAGCCACTAAATCAATTGATGAAAGCGGAGCAGCTAGCGGGTGTGGCTCGTGCTCAAGGTCAAACGGCAGCGCTCAATGAAATAAATACCGGCCAAGGTTTTATTCCGGTTCGGTCTTGTGGTGAGGGACTTGCACAACAGCAAGCTTTTGATAATGATCAGCAACAAATTGCTGATCAAATGGAGGTTATTAGAAAAACTAGAAAAATTATCAATCAAAGTGGTGCTAGTTACGAAGAAATAAATGCAGAGCTCGCAAAGGCCAATACGGAGTTAGACGCATTGAAATCTCAGTTAGATACATTAAGCTCTCAGCGCCTTGGAGAGGCTACAAAATCGATTTGTGAGGCAATTGAGTCGCCTGGGGCCTTTATCGCGAGCAGTATCCAAGATTTCCTTGGTAGCCATTTGGAAAACTCGATGGCTTTGAAATCTGACAACTTGCCTTATACTTTAAGTTTCTTAGGGGATCTTGCGACAAACTTTATCACTGACATCATTACTGGTTCAGGAAATTCCGATAGCACGCTTCTGACTGAAGAAGGCGTCGGTAATTTACGGAGCGGTACGGCGCCAATAACTTTTTCTGAAACTTATAATCCCGACGCCCCACTTAATTTCGATGGCACTAATGTCCCAGCCGGTACTCCTGGTGGAGGCGGTGGGGGTGGAGGTGGAAATGGTGGCGGGGGTGGAAGTGGCGGAGGAGGAACTCCAACTCAGCAAGACGTGTGTATCCCTGAAGCTGATGGTGAGCTTGTTGTAGATTGTGGTACCGATGCAAATAATATTCCTCAAGTCGTTGGCGACATCTTTGATGTAAAAATTCAGTTCCCAGAAACAGCGGGTGAGATAGAATTAAGTAGTGCCTCACTACAAATCGATCCGAGCGATCCAGATGTTGGTCCGACAATTCAATCAGACGGAGACCCTGTATCGTTTGATGTTGCTGGTTCTGAAGAGCAACCATTGAGTGAACAGTTTGAAGTTACCTCACTCTTTACAATTATCACAGTTAAGTTTACACCCGCAGATGGGTCGCAAGTCTTAGTGGCTTCGTTGGCCATCGCGTTACCGGAATTAACAAACTCAGAAGGACCAGACTTACCAAATCAAGGCGACGGTACTGTTCTGGGTGCCGCTGATTCAAATTCAACACTTCGCGGTACCGGAAACTTGGCCCCTAAAAAATCGGGGATAACTCTTCGTTAATACTAAAAATCATCTAAAAAATAGGCTCTTGCATCTCGCAGGAGCCTATTTTGAGTTTCGGATATTTTTATGGTATAATTTTAGTAAGATTTGATTGAAAAACCATAAATTCTGACACTAAAATACAGTGTTTCTTAAAATAAAAAAACTAGCTCAAATATCTCTAATTTTAGTTGTTGTCGCAGGATCTTTTGCGAGCAGCTTTTTTGTATATCCCGCTAAGCAGGTAGATGCTGCAACATGCGCCAATCAGGTAATTGTTACTAAACCAATAGTAAGTAAAGATGAATTTTTTACAGTCTACGCTTCTTCTAATAGTTCTAAGTCAAAAAATTGCACTGGGTGGATGGATGAAGATGATTTTTTTGTGTTCACTTTTTGGACGGGGAATTCTATTTTTTCCACGCAACTATTCAGAGTTAGTATACCAGCTAGATATCATGCGGACGGTCCCGGAACTGATTATGCTACAGAAGCGTCGGAAAAATTTAGAGCATCGGACATCTTAAAAAATTTAGATGGAACAAACGGTGGTAGTTTCTATGTCTTTGTATCAAGAGATTGGGAATATGCCCCGATCGAGAGTAGTTATATAAATTCAAACGGAACAAAAGTTACGGTAGAGCCGGGTTCGAAGGAACATGGTGAAGATTTTATTATTGATGGTTCACAAATTGGCGCAGTATGTTCTCCAATAACGAGCGGTGAGGTTGAATTTGAACGCACCTCCTCTCCTCCCCCGATAAAAGTTTTTTATAAAAGTGTACTTGGTTATAATATAAGAACTACTTTACCAACTAGCCTAGCTGAAAAATGTAAAAACGTACAAAGTGATGATGACCCCGACAATGATGTATTTTTGAATTTTCATAATAGTGATGGGAACGGTGCTTTTACTGGGAAGCAAGTTACTGGATTTAAAGCAAATCCTATCCTGAGTAATGGGGTCTTAACTGGTTTCACCGGCGGTTTAAAATTCGGTGTCAGTCAAATGTTAACCCCTGATCAAATAACAAAGTTTGGGTCAGACAAAGCATTTACTTTAACGTTACACTTACAGGCTTATTCAAGATCTGGTCCAGAAACTGCTGAGTCGGGTAAAGGGGTCCCAGTAGCAAGTCCAGTTGAAATTGTAATTGTTGGGGATGAAACACAAGCCTCAGCAATTGACCCATCTTTTGTACAAGAATATGCACAAGCCGGAGGAGCACCTAACAACGCACCGGTATCGTTAAACGACGCTACTCCAATAGCCGATTTCTTAGCTGGGATTATAGGTGATATTATCAGCTTTATTCAGCTACTTCTTTTTAAGATTTTTGGTGTAGTTGTTTTGCCTCTCATCACAACTTTAATTTCGATTCCGACATACACCGATAATTTTGCAGCGGTTATTTTACCCGGTTGGGAGTTACTAAGGAATCTTTCTAACATATTCTTCATATTGGTTTTGCTTGTTATCGGTCTGGGAACTTTGTTTAGAGTACAGGGTTACCAATATAAAAATTTGTTACTGAAGTTGATTTTCGCTGCATTCATGGTCAACTTTAGTTTAGTTTTGACTCAATCTTTTTTGGCAGTCGCAGAAACGGCTCAATTTCAATTTTTACCACAGGGCAAAGAAGGTGAAAAGGTCATTAATGTTATCGCTAATGAGTTAATGATCGCCCCTTTGAATCAAAATACCCTAACTCCTGAGGTAGCTTCAAAAAACTTATCAGAAGGTTTGTCGCGTTTGGTTTTCCCCTTCTTTTACTTGAGTTTAACTTTTATGGCTTTTGTGGTTTTCGTTTCACTCGCCTTCTTTTTAGTTTTGCGAATGATTGTGATTTGGATTTTGCTAATGGCCTCACCTATTGCTATTGTCGCAACAGTTATCCCGCAAACAAAAAAGTACGCTACAACGTGGCTTTCATATTTGGTTCAGTATGGATTTTTTGTGGCGATCTTAGGATTTTTTCTAAATGTCACAGCGTATTTGGCTCAAAGACAAGAAGGTGTTTTGAAAGCATTGGGCTCTCAGGGCAAAGAAGCCTCGTTTGAGGAATTTTTGTCACGTATTGCCACCAATATTTTCGTTATGGGTTTTTTGGTAGCTGGACTTAAGGTTGCTGGTGGAATGAAAGTAATTGGTGCTAGCACACTTAATAAATTTGCGACAAAAGCTGGTAAATTACCCTTCGATTTTCTTAAAGGAGTGGGCAAGTATGCTGGTGAGCGAACTTTTGAAGGGGTACAGAATGTAACTGGTGTTACCGTCGATCCTCGCATTTGGAAAAAAGATTGGGATAGCTATTTAAAACGTCGTGATAAAGAGAAGGCAGATAGATTATTAGCGCGACGCACCGGTGAAAAAGGTTTGGCTGGAAAAATTCCAGGGATAAAAAATTTGAAGTTGGGTAGTCCCGATGATATTTTTGAAAATCTGCTTACGCCTGAGGGGTTGATGAAAATAGCCAAGACACCGAAACAGGCATTAGATAACATTAGGGCTAAACGCGCTAAAGATTCTGCTAATATCATGACCGAAGAAGAGCGTGAACAGGCTATTAAAGATTTAAACGAGAATAAAAACACAAAAATACCTGCTCTAACTGCCGAGATAGCCAATTTAAATAATGGAACGATTACTGCGAGCGATGCTACGGCCAGAGCTTTAATGAAAGATGCTTTGGATAGTGAACATGATGAGCTAAGTTCTCGTTGGCAAAAATTAGAGGATGCAAAACGACTTCTAGCTTCTCAAGGTAAGAGTACTGCGGATGTTGATGACGAGATAGCTAAGATTCTTGGAGATATTGATAATGTCGAAGATAACCAAGCTCTTCTAGCTAATGGAAGCGACTTAAAGATTAAGGACATGATAGATGGCGCCAAAACAGACAGGGTTAAAGGCGAACTAAAGAAACT
Organism: Candidatus Doudnabacteria bacterium; assembly: GCA_020850635.1. Lineage (GTDB taxonomy): Bacteria > Patescibacteriota > Doudnabacteria > UBA920 > UBA920 > JADZEH01. Next base: position 46,088 of record JADZEH010000036.1, read on the forward strand.
ATCAGATGATATAAAAGATAAGGTAACTAATGACCGCGACGAAGCGCAGAAAGAGGTGGATGGCTTTAAAGGTAAAACTGATGCCGATGACAAGCTTCGTGAAAAACACAAGTTTAGCAAATATGACCCTGCCGGAAAAGCTGCTGATCCTAACTACAAAGAATTTAGTGCAGATGATAAGAAAATGGCTCACGAGATTGCTGAAGATTACAGTGGCAGTGCGGAAAAATATAAATTTTCACCTCTGTATAAAACAGCAGATGAGGAAAAGAAAAAACAAGCTGAGTTACGCAAGAAGTGGGAAGAGTCTGGCGCGGAGACTGCCGATGATTATATTAGTATAGCCAAGCGAGCGGTGAGGACAAATGACAAGGATGTTAAGATCATTATGTCAGAAGCTTTTAAAAAAGCAGCCTTGGAAGGTGGTGCAGTCGATTTTATGAAAGCATTCGCAAAAGAAAATAGGGGTGTATCTCCACAAGCTTTTCGTGAATTTATGCAAAAGGATTTGAAGGGTCTTACTGGCATGGATGACAAGCAAATTTTAAAACTTGCTTTTGAGATCGGTAAAGCCACTAACAAGGCTAAGCAACCAAACCTGAGCTATATGGTTCAACGAACTGGTGGAGGTTTTTCTTGGAATGGTAATAATGAACAACAAAAGAAAGTTGGAGAGGCTTATTCAAAGATGTCTACGAATCAGTTTGTTCAGCTTGATAAATCAGCTATGTATAATATTGAAATTGGACCAGGTGGCAAAGAAAAACTTAAGATGTCAGATGTAACTAAGGAGCGATGGGCAGTAATTCCTGCATCAGAAGGAAAAGCTGTAATTAATGGATTATCGAGAGCTGGTGCAGAAAACTTTAAGAATGCTGATAATGCACCTACACTTGATCCGAGCATTCAAAGAATTATAGACGATAAAGCTAGGACACCTTAGGATTATATGGAAACAGACGAAATAAAAGTTAATACTTACGATATTAATCAGCTTCATGAAAAAGTTGATGATGTTTTGCGATATAAAAGTTTGCGAGAAGCAGGGAAGCTCACTTCTTTTATAAAGCAATATCTCAAAGAACAAAAGGTTGATGCTGAGATGTCTGCGGCCTTGGATCACTACTTAGTTCTTTTGGCATTTATCAGGATATTGTCTATATCTGAAACTCAGCTCTTTTCACTTTTGCGCACAAATATCCAAGACAGTTACTCTATTCCTGATTATGAATTACGAGAAACTCTCGCTGACCGTTTTTCATTACTTAATTTCCCTGAGGATGGAGCGGAGTTTCTAACCAAAGTTACGGAATCACTTGAAGCCAATACTGAAAAATTTGGAACTCAAACTATCGGTGGTTGGGTTAAGTTGTATAGCCAATCTGTAACCCGTAATTCTGAAAAAAGTGGATTTAATATGGTTCAGTTTTTACAGAAGAATGGCACTGGATTAAAAGAGGACCAGAAAGTAATTTTACTTGAAGTTTTTAAAATATATGATTCTGGAAAGAAATGGTTAGCAAAGTATGAGGCCTTGCCAGTTGCGCAAAGCGAAGCTGATATTCCCGAAAATGTATTGTTAGATATGATTTACGGAAAGGAAGATGAAGAGGAAAAAGATCAACCGCCATCGCCAACAAAGCGTCCTCAGCCGGTTGATGGTCTAAAGTCCCAGCAAATTAGGGTGCCACAGCCGGCATCTGCTGTTCGAGCGCAGGCGCCTCAACCGATCTCACCGGCTCCAACCAAACCACCTGTTCCTATCTCTGATCAATCAACTAACTCAATTCCTGATAAAACTTTAAGTCCATCAACAGCATCGCAACCTGAAACTCCTCCGACTACCGATGAAATTGTTGAAAAAATTAAACGTGATGAAGCAAAACCTGAGACAGTTAGTCGTCTTCAAGAACTTTTGCATAAAAATATTACTCCAGTTTCTTCACCAGCTATACAGCCAGAGAAAGCTCCGGACCCTCAAACGTTAATAGATGATAAAATTTCCGAGTTAAAAAAACGTATCAATTCCAACGAATAAATGCAAGCTGATCAACAACAAAAATTATCTCAGTTAATAAAAACTTCGCCAGTTTTACAAGAAGATGAGCGACAGGCGTGGTTAGCGATGCTTCCTGTCATGAACGATAAACAAGCTGGGGATTTGTTCGCAATTTTAGCAACCCCTGTGACCAAGAAAACCATTCAGTCTGGTGGTCTTGATCAAAATGATAAGCAGCCATCGTTAAGACACATTGCTAATTTACCAACCGAAATGTCTTATCATATCGGTACGAATAATCAGTCTTCACAACAATCAGTTTCTCAGCCTGTGGCAGTTAAGCGAAAGCCAGTTAGTGAAGTTCAAACCTCGGGCTCTGGTATGCCACATCCTGATATGGCTCAAGTTATTAAACAGCGCTTAGAAGAAAAAGAATTGGAAGCGCCTAATGACGGAGAACCATTAGAGTTAATTAGTGGACGCACTCAGGGGCAGAGGCTTCAGAAAAAACCTATTGCAAAAGAAGATCCCGAGTTACAATCGATGCGTAAAAAGATTACTGATTCACGCTCGCCAAGTCTGGCGACCATGCCTAAACCCCAAAAACACACGAACGAATACATTCCGCTTGATGACCTACTTAAAGAACGAAAGCAAAGAGAGGGTGCTCGTGAAGCGACGAGAGTCGCAGCGACAGCTAAACCCGTAATTACTAATCCTGATGCTGATCCGGCTCAAGAGATAAAGAGCATAGAAGATGTGAGTTTGTGCTCACTGCAAACTTTACAAAATCAAGGATTCCAAAATTTAAATGATCAGTTGGTTAAGCTAGTTCGCAAGCATGGTTATTTTGCAGTAATTTTGCGTTTTGAATCGAGTACTCTATATAAACAGTATTTGGAAGCAGGGAAGGCTTGGTTGGCAGAAAACATAGGAGAAAAGCCGACTAGGGTTTTACCTAAGGCTGAATTTGAAAAAGTCGCTGATATATTGCGAAATATGCAGCTTGCGTAGGGATTCCGTGGTATAATTAAGAGTAATCATATGCAGTTTCCCGTACCTCAATTTACAGATGTTGAAGACCGACTCATCGCAAATTTAACTTTGCGTCAGTTTGGTATATTGTTTGGCACCGGAGTGGTTATCTTCTTGGTTTTTTCGGGAACGAAGAACATTTTTCTGACAGCTCTTGTGTTTTTGTTGGTGGGTTTGCCAGCTTTGGCCATTGCGTTTCTAAAAGTGAATGGCCGACCCTTATACAGAACGTTTACTCATTTGGTGAAATTCTTTATTCAACCACGACAAATGCTTTTTCACAAGCAAGGGCTGGATGCATTTGAATTAAGAACGTTTAAATCGGTGCAACCAGCGACTCCACCGCCGGTGGTGCCTCAGGAACATAAAACGATTGAAGAGGTAAGTGCTCAATTAAAACAACAACGTCAACAAGAACAACAGCTTATTGACTCGACTTTATCTCAGCAGACAAAAAAACAATAACAACCACCCATGTTCGGTTTAAAAAAAGACAAAAAAACACCACAACCAAGTTTCAAACCCACACAGAGTTTTTTGCCAATTTCAGAAATCCGTGACGATTTATTGATTATGCAAGATGGTACCCTCCGTGCTTATTTAGCTGTATCAAGTACTAACTTCGATTTAAAAAATCAGGAAGAACAAGATGCGCTTATTTATAGCTATCAGCGTTTTATTAACGGACTCGATTTCCCAATTCAGATTATCATGCAAAGCCGACGCATGGACATTAGTAAGTATATCGATAAGTTAAAAGGGTTAGTTGAAAATCAAACTAACGAGTTGTTGCGTATTCAAACCACGGAGTATATTGATTTCATTGATCGTCTTGTAGAAACGGCGAACATCATGAACAAGAATTTTTACGTGGTTATTCCTTACGATTTAAGTATTAATCCTAATGCGCCAGGATTTATCTCTAAGTTATTTAAAAATAGTTCGCAGACTCAAATTACCGAACGAGTCGGAAATTTTGAAAAATATCGTACGACCATTGAAGAAAGAGCGGGAACCATTGCAAACGGATTATCTTCAGTTGGTTTGCGAGTTACACGTTTAAATACCGATAAGATTATCGAGTTACTTTACAATTCGTATAATTTTGAAGCTGGTCCCGTAATTCAAGCCGATACTTTGGGTGATGTGGCATTAGAGAAACCAACAAACGATAAATAATTATGGCTATTACAGATTTTCTAAAACTTACTCCTGAGCAGATTGAAGCCAAGCGAAAAAAGCTTGAACAAGAACGACAGGAAAAGGATTTAAGCAAGCAGCTTATTGATGTTGAGCGTAACTACAAAGAGGGGTTGACCACGCTTAAAGATATTATTGCTCCTGCCGCACTTAAATTTGAAAGCTCGTACTTTGAGTTGAACGGAAAGTTTGCTCGAACATTCTTTGTGCTAGCCTATCCCCGTTTCCTGGCTACAAATTGGCTATCATTCATTATCAATTCGGAAGGTTCGTTAGATGTTTCAATGCACATTTATCCGATCGAATCCGGAACTATTTTAAAGAAACTCAAGAATAAAGTTGGTGAAATTGGGTCACAAATGATGATTAACCAAGAAAAAGGGTTAGTTCGCGATCCGATGCTTGAAACGGCTTATGCTGATGTGGAAGGTTTGCGCGATGCGTTACTACAGGGTACAGAAAAATATTTCCGTTTCGCATTGTATTTTACAATTTACGCTAATGACCTTAAAGAACTAGATCGTAACTCCTCGATATTAGAAAGTTCACTTGGTGCGAAATTGATTGTGACTAAGCGTTCTTTGCTTCAAATGGAGCAAGGCTTTAATTCAACCTTACCACTTGGAACAGACAAGCTTGGTGTGGCTAATAATCTTAACACTAGTCCGCTTTCAACCACATTTCCATTTGTCTCTTCGGATTTAACCACTAACGATGGAATCCTTTATGGAATCAATCGTCACAACAACAGTTTAATTCTGTTCGATCGTTTTCAAATGGAAAATGCGAACTTTGTGGTCTTCGCGAAATCTGGTGCAGGAAAATCTTACGCAATAAAACTCGAAATTTTACGTTCACTCATGGTTGGTGTGGAAGTTATTGTTATCGATCCTGAAAATGAATATCAGCATTTGGCTGAAGCGGTTGGTGGTACGTATTTAAATATTTCGCTAAATTCCGATTTTCGTATTAATCCGTTTGACTTGCCTTCTGCGATTGGTCCCGATGAGGATCCTGAAGACATTTTGCGCAGTGCGGTTATAAGTTTACTCGGTTTGTTCGCTTTGGTTCTTGGTTCTTTAGATCCAACCGAAGAAGCTTTGCTGGATAAAGCCATATGGCAAGCTTATGCCAACAAAGATATTACTGCTCAGGGTAATTTCTCAAACGTTGAATATCCGGTGATGAATGATTTAATAGACGTTTTGCGAGAAATGGTTGGCGCTGAAACCTTGGTCCAACGGTTAAGCAAATTTACCGAAGGAACTTTTGCGGGACTTTTGAATCAACCAACGAACGTGGTTTTGAATAATCAGTTACTCGTTTTCTCAATTCGCGATTTAGAAGATCAACTTCGTCCGATTGCCATGTATATTGTTCTAGGTCATATCTGGAATATTGTTCGGTCCGATTTGAAACGCCGCATCTTGGTTCTAGACGAAGCCTGGATTTTGATGCAACACGAAGACTCCGCTCGTTTCGTCTTCGGTATCGCCAAACGTGCCCGTAAATATTATCTTGGACTAACCACTATCACTCAGGATGTTGCAGACTTTATGACCAGTCCATATGGGAAGCCAATCGTGACTAACTCATCTATTCAGTTGCTTTTGAAGCAAAGTCCTGCCGCGGTTGATATCATCGCTGAAACTTTCTTCCTCACTGAAGGTGAGAAATACTTACTTCTTGAAAGTGATGTCGGTGAAGGAATTTTCTTTGCTGGTTTACGCCATGCAGCTATCAAAATTTATGCGTCATATGTCGAAGATCAAATTATTACAACCGATCCGAAACAGTTAATCGAAATTGAAGAAAGCAAGCAAGAACTTGCTGGCACTGGCGCTGCCGTACAATAAGTAGAAAGGACGAGATGCCTGTCGATCCGGATATTTCACAATCTACAGCCGGGGGTGGGTATCAACCAGGTCTTGATCCTGATTATGATCCTGACCAGGTTTCATCGCGTCCAAACGTAGATAGTGTTTCCAAACCAAAACGGCCACGAGAGAAAGAGGAGCCCTTTAATATTAGGACTGCGATCCCGACGGCTTTACCAAAAATTTCGGAAGGTGGGACTTCTGATGATGCTTATCGTGCGGAAATGCACAAAGAGTCTTTAGACGCTGACAGAAAAGCAGAAGGAAAGAAACAGGCTTCTAAAAAGTTAGCTGCCAAAGATAGTTCCGGGCAGGGTGGTCAAAGTCAGGGTTCTGATGGAGAGCAGGGAGCACAGGGACAGCCTGGGCAGTATAAGTCACCATATAAATTTCCGACTGTGAGCGGGGGTGCAAGTGGTGGGGGAGGAAAAACCGGTCTTCCTGGAGGCGCGGGAGCAGTAGGCGCCAAAGGTGTTGGTAGTGGAAAAGCTGCAGCAGCGGAGGCTGCGGTGCAAGGTCTTCAAAAAGGGTTACAAAAGGCTCAGCAAGGGGATATTAAAGGTGGTGCCGAAGATGCGGTTATTGGGGCCGCGGAAGGTGTTGGCGATCAGCTGATGAGTAGGGCGTTTTTGTACCTAGCCTCACCACCTGCGATAGCCGCAACTTTCACGCTATCTATACTTATAGGTTGGAATTTGTTGTTATTTACGCCCAAGTTGTTAAAGGCGATTTTAAAAATCTTTACCAAGAAAGAGATTGATATTAAATTGGAGACATGGCAAAGATATGTAATCATTGCCATGGACACCATTATTGCTTTTATAATTTTTTTGTGTTTAGTAGTCAGCGCTGCCGCATTTTGCTATTCACTAACTTCTCCTACTTTAAAAGATCGACTTTATGCTTTTGCGGCAAGCCCAGCGGGGGCATCTGCAGGTGAGTTAGGTAGATTCTTCATGCCTCAATCAGTCGTTAATTTCTGCGAGGGTCTTACTGGGAATGCTACGTCAGGTATAGGGACTGCGAGCGGATCTATAAGTGGTCCTGGTATAAATTCTGGAAGGTGCAAGGTTCAAACTTCCGGTTACTGTAGTCCCGAATCTTTGCAGTCACATGGTTGTCCAGCTGATAAAGCCAGGGGGATGTCTATCGTTTGTGGTATGGAAAGTGTTAGTGATCCTACAATAGGTAGTCAAACTGATGTTTGTTACGATTCTTCGGGACCAAGGACTTTTAAATATTCTAATAACCCTAGCTTACCAAATAGTATCCGTGGGAAAACCGCACCATTGTCTGTGTCTTGGGGTTTGCTTCAGTTGAACTTAACGTATCATACTCCAGAGGGATTAAACTGTCCCGCAGCTTTTAATGGACGCTATAGCGGTAAAGGGTCACAATGTTCTGTGAAAGACCCAGGGCTATACGAAAAATGTATAGTTGCCGCTACTAACATAGACTCAAATCTTAATTATTCATGTAAATTAGTTAGAGAGAATGGGTATCGGGATTGGACATGTAGTGCTTGGCGATGCGGAGTCTCGCCTATCGCGAGTAATTGTAATTCAAAATGGGGTATTAAACTTGATACCCCTTATCCAAACCCAGAATTAAATCCATAATTTTTATGATAAAAAAATATCGGATAGTTATAATAATCGGGTTGGTAATGCTTATTGGGTTTATAGTTTTGATTGTGTTACAAAATAGACAAAGTTCTGGTGGAGAAGGTAATCAAAATGACAAAGGTGAAACTATTATTATCAATAGTGGAGGAGAAGCAGTCGAAGTGAATAATTTTTATAACGATACACTAGAGGTTCACGATTCTACGTACTATCTCTCACAAGAGTCAACATATACCATCTTCTTTGATAAATTAAAGAACAGTTTTATTATTACTCTGTTTGTCACAGAAGTCGACAATGGGAATGACATTCGATATAGGGCAGAAGAAGAATTAATGAAGAAATTGGGTATAAGCAGGGGAGAGGCTTGTTTGTTGCAAATTGAGGTCGGCGTACCATTTAGCAGTAGCCCCAATCTCTCAGGTATAAATTATGGTTTAAGTTTTTGCCCACCATATGCTACTATTCCAAATGAACCAATAGTTGAACCAGCAAGGGGCATTGAAATTCGATAATAACAAAAAAGTATGGAAAACTTAGAACAAGATTATAACCAAGGTGTTGAAGAGAATAAAGAAGTAGCACCAAAAGCTAATCCAAACCGATCAGTCTATATTATCATCGCCATAATTGCTTCGGTGGCTTTAGTATTAAGTGCAATCGTTATCGGCTTTGCCATAATATATACTGGATTGAATTTAGAAAAAAAATTAGACAAGCTTCAGAGTGTTAATACAAACGCTGAACAGCAACCCTCGAATGAACCGGTTGATATATCGATAACTGAAAGTATGCCTCGCTTAGGTAATGCAGATGCTCCAGTTGTATTAGTTGAATACGCCGATTACCAGTGTCCGTTTTGTGGGAAGTTTTTTTCTGAAACTTTTTCTAAGCTTAAAACAGAATTCATAGATACGGGTAAGGTTCGCTTTTATTATCAAGACTTTGCCTTTTTGGGTGAAGAGTCACAGTTTGCAGCAGAAGCCGCTAAGTGTGCTAAGGAACAGGGAAAGTTTTGGGAGTATCACGACTATCTTTATACGCATCAAGATGGGGAAAATGAAGGTGCTTTCACCCAAGTTAATTTGAAAAAGTTTGCGTCTGAATTAGGACTTGATCAAGCAAAGTTTAATTCTTGTGTGGATAGTCGGGTGTATAAACCAGAGGTGGAGGCAGAATCAAGCCAGGGTCAGTCTTATGGCGTAAGTGCCACCCCAACCGTGTTTATTAACGGTCAAAAATATGAAGGAGCTCAGGATTACGAAGTTTATAAGCAAGTAATTGAAAAAGCCTTACAGAACTAAGCTTGGTATGGTATAATAAACAAAAGCTAGAAGACACAGAAACTAATATCAAAATGAATAAAAGGGCGATAGCAATTTTAGGAGGGATTTTCTTGTTAATTGTGGCAACACTAGTCTTTTTGATATTGCAAAGACGTGCTGCAAATAAAGAACCAGATCCGGTTGTAGTTGATAATCAAAATATAGAAGAGCCCACTGAGCAACCGGTCGAAACAAAAGCCATTAAGCTTACGGATGACCAAGTTTTATCTCCCGTTTTATTTTATCAAGGTGATGGGATAACTTATTTTAATCGTCAGGGCGAATTATTTCGTAATTCTTTGCAGGTTTCAGGTTCTACCGTCCTCTTGGCAAATAAAGAGAAATTGGCTTTACCTCTAAAAGCAGGAATTAGCCAAGTTTTGTGGCCTCAAGATAGTGATAACTACATCGCTGAGATTAATAATGGCTTGCGCGCAACATACACAGTCTATGTTAACGACCGTGGTGGTTATGTTGATTTACCCGCGAACGTGACTTCAATTGATTGGATGCCGACTGGTGAGCAAATGCTTTACATTTGGTTGGCCAATGACAAGTCAGAGTTATATCGAGCTAATCCCGATAATTCAAATTACGTAAAACTCACTGACATTTGGGAAAATGATGACAAGATACATATTTCCCCTGACGGTAAAAATGTTTTATATTACCGTACTCAAAGCCAAGAGCCAACGAACAATATTAATTTAGTAACTTCTGATGGAAAATCTTTTCGCTCCGTCATAAAGGATGGTTATAATATTGGTGTCTTATGGGCACCAGATAGTAAGCATTTCTTGTTTGGAAAACGTGACGCTAGTACTGAAGCTATCGGTTTGTGGATGGGAAATATTGAAACCGGTGAAATCAAGTTCTTAGGTGTCAATACAACTCCTGACAAAGCCGTGTGGACAGCAAACAGTGATACGGTTGTTGTGGCTGTGCCCAAACAACAAGGTTTAGATAGTAGCTTAACTCAAGATACAATTTACTCAATCAAAATTTCAAACTCAGATAAGCAAACTTTTGATTTGGGAATTCCACTTGATGCCGAGAACTTATTCTTAAGCCTTGATGCTGATCGAGTGTTCTTCAAAGGCATGCAAGATGGCGGGCTCTACTATTTAAATCTACAATAAACTATTATCAAAAATACCCTCCGAAAAGAGGGTATTTTAATTTATAAAGATTTGATGTCGAATCTGGTATACTAGTATATATGGTAAAAACAAAGACAATTTTTGCTTGTAGCAATTGTGGGGCTAGTACCCCTCGCTGGCAGGGAAAGTGCCCTACTTGTGGGGAATGGAACACTTTGGCTCAACAGGAAGTTATGCAGACCAAGTCTTCATCTCAGAAGAGTTTGGGGCAAGCGGGAAAACCACAGCTAATATCACATTTAAAACACGAAGATTTTCAACGTTTTGACACAGGCATAGCTGAACTTAATTCTGTGTTGGGTGGTGGTATGGTTCCAGGGAGCATGGTTTTGTTGGGTGGAGATCCTGGGATAGGTAAGTCGACCTTGGCTTTGCAAGCTGCGATTTTTGCGCAAAAGCATGGTAAGAAAGTTTTGTATGTTTCGGGTGAGGAATCGGCTCATCAAATAAAGATGAGAGCATCAAGGTTAGAGCCGAATGCCGATGTTTTAGTGTTCCCGGAAACAAACCTGGAAACAGTCATGGCGACGTTGATCGCCGAACAACCTGACTTGGCAATTATCGATTCGATTCAAACCATGAATTCCCAGGAGATAAACGGTGTGGTCGGTGGAGTGAGTCAAATTGCGTACGCAACAAATAGTTTGATGCGCGTGGCTAAAGAGTATAACGTGGCGGTGTTGATTATTGGTCATGTGACTAAAGAAGGTATGCTGGCCGGACCAAAAACCTTAGAGCACATGGTTGATACGGTGTTGTACTTAGAAGGGGAGCGTTTTACTTCACTGCGTTTGCTTCGTTCAAACAAAAATCGTTTTGGCAGTGCTGGCGAAGTTGGGGTATTCCAAATGGATGAATCTGGTTTAGTCGAAGTCTTAAATCCGTCCGCGTTGTTTTTGGAGCATAAAGATACGCCCTTAGCAGGAAGTTGTACTACAGCCATTTTAGAGGGTAATAAGGTTCTTTTGTTAGAGGTTCAAGCTTTGACTAATGCTTCAACGTTTGGTTATCCAAGGCGAACAACTTCTGGTTTTGATTTAAATCGCTTGCAACTAATTCTGGCAATTTTACAAAAAACGCTCAAAGTTAATTTGAGCAATCAAGATGTGTATATTAACGTGGCTGGTGGGTTTAAGTTAGACGAACGAGCGGCAGATTTGCCAGTGGCTTTGGCTTTGTTATCGTCGATGGAAAACAAACCGTTACCTTCGGAGCTGGTCGCGTTTGGTGAACTTGGTTTGCTTGGTGAGGTGAGGGGAGTGAGTCAGTCTGATAAACGAATTCGCGAAGTTGAAAAGCTAGGATTCAAACAAGTTGTTTTAGGTGGTAGGAAAAACGACGCTGGAAGTAAATCAAAAAAAGTTGATGTCGAGTATTTAAAATCAGTACTGGAACTAAAAAAACTTTTTAAATAGGTTTACAAAAAAGTTCGAGCCGGGAAAGAATTCGCACGTGGGCATTGGTCATGCTTTGGCATGAGCAGTTGCTTTGGTGGGAAGCCTTTCTCGGCTCTTGTTGTGTCAGTTTTTTCCGCAGTCAGCACGGAGCATGCTGACCTCAGGTGGGTCTGGTCTAGCAGTTGATGGGCGTCGGCTTTCTCGCCGACTGCTTGCTCTTCTTGGGCGGGTTTTCCCGCAGGTGCTGGACATACTCGTCCCAGTCATCGGACCGAACGACGATAATCGCTTCGGTGACGACCATGGGCGGTCGACCGAGAGATTCGCCTCGGGGTGTGATGGCTTCAACGACGATTCCGTCATCCTTGACCTCCACTGGGGAGTAGAGCTGTCCGCCGTAGCCAATGAACTTGGCTGCTGGGAATGAAAGTTCGAGCGGCATTGGTCTTGTTGCTGACATTTTGTATCCCTCGTATTCAGTTTTGCTAACCCGCAAATTGAGCCTGCAGGGGGCTGACTCATCTGGTTAGGATTATAAAACAAAAACAGCCTCTTGGTCAAGAGGCTGTTAAATTATCTATTCAAAATGGATGTTTTCGGCTAGAAATTCAGCTTTTTTCTTTAAAACTGGATATTTTTTTAGGGTTGGATCGTCGTCTATGAGTAGTTTGGCTCCTTGTTTGGCGAGTTGCAAAGCTTTTAAGCTCATAAATCTCGAGAATTTATACTGGAAACCAGTCTGAGTTTGGCCAAAAAGGTCCCCAAACCCGCGTTGCTCCAAATCCATTTCAGCAAGCTTAAAACCGTCATTAGAGCTGGCAAAGTTATTGAGACGGGCTAATGTACCCTCATCGCTTGAATCACTAAACAGAAAACAGTATGACTGCTGTGGGCCACGACCAACACGTCCACGTAATTGATGCAACTGAGCTAATCCAAAGTTTTGCGCCCCTTCAATTATCATTGCTGTAGCATTGGGAACATCAATTCCAATTTCGATGACAGAAGTCGCCACAAGGATGTCGAGTTGTTTGTTGTTGAACGCTTCCATTGTCTTTTCTTTTTCAGAGCCCTTCATTTTGCCATAAAGTAAACCAAGTTTAAATTTGGGAAAAATATCTTCAGACAATCGTTTAAATTCAGCTTTTACAGATTTCGTTGTGCTTGTCTCAGAGTCTTCAACTCGTGGTGTGATAATAAAGGCTTGTCTTCCAGCCCTGATTTCTTTTTTGATAAACTCGTAGATTTTTGCGCGACCATCCTCTGTAACTACTTTTGTAATTATTGGTTTTCGTCCACTTGGCACTTGTTTTAAAATTGATGTTTGAAGGTCATCATAAAGTGCTAAAGCTAAGGTTCGTGGGATTGGCGTCGCAGTCATTGATAACAAGTGAGGAACTCTCTCAGCTTTTTCCTGCTGTTTCAAAAGTGTAGCGCGTTGTTCGACGCCAAAACGATGCTGCTCATCAATTATAATCAACCCCAAGTTTTTAAATGATTGGCCATAAAGCAAAGCATGTGTACCAATTGCAAAATGAATTTTCCCTTTGCTAATCTCCGACGATACTTCCTTTTTTCCAACAACTTCACCATCTATTATTCGATAATTGTTCGTAACTAAAGCACTATGTTTTTTGTTAAGCGTTCTAAAAGTTTTGTTATCATAAAGAAGCTTAGTGATAGTTTGATAATGTTGCTTGGCTAAAATTTCAGTTGGAGCCAGTAAAGTTACTTGGAAGTTTTGTTTCATTGCTGCGAGCGCACTCAAGATGGCGACCAACGTTTTTCCACTTCCCACGTCACCTTCTAACAAGCGATTCATGGGTACTGGACCTTCCATATCCTGCATAATTTGCCACGCTGCTTGCTTTTGTCCCGCGGTCAGTGTAAAAGGTAGTGAAGCTAAAAACTTTTTGACTAATTCAACATCAGGCTTAATATTAGGGGCAATAGAGCTGGCGAGTTCGTGTTTGCGTTTTTGAACAGCTAATTGTTGAATAAAACCATCATTAAAGCTAATGCGGAGTTTGGCGCGCTGTAGGGCTTCTTCTGATTCCGGAAAGTGAATCTGGCGAATCGCTTGGTTTAGTGGTAATAATTTACACGACGTTAATACAGGTTTTGGAATATCATCAACAACCGAGTCGGCTAAGTGGAGATGCTTTTTTATCAACGTTCGGATAGTTTTGTTGTAAACATTCTCCGTAAGATGATAGACGGGAACGATGCGGCCAGTATGGGTGGTGTCATCACTAACCTTTTCGTATATTGGGTTTGAAAGTTGCAAGTGTTTGTAAAACGTGGCTTTACCAGATAGTAAAACTTCATCACCTGCTTTGAGATAGTTTTTGATGTAGGGCTGATTAAACCACATGACTTTAAGTGAACCTGTGTCATCGGAGATTATTGCTTCACACAGTGAAGTGCGGCTGCGGAACGAAAAACGTGTGGCAATAGTTTTGATAGTGCCACGTACGGTGATAACTTGTTCAGCACGAATATCTTTTATCGCACTAAAGACGCTGAAGTCGAGATGTTTATAGGGAAAATAAAAAAGCAGGTCAGATACCGCTTTTATCCCGAGCTTGTTTAAATTTTTTGAGTTGGTCTCGCCGATCCCAAGAAGCTCTGTGATCGGACTGTCTAGAGTTATCATAAACTAAAACTTGAAGTAGTGGGTGAGACGCTGAATAAAAGTTGGTTCGTTTGATTCGTGTTCTGGAACTATTGGCAGGAGAATATCACGAATGCTTGTAGGATTTTGATCTTCGAGTTCTATGATTAACAAGTGATTTAAGTATGCAGTGGTTTCGATATTTAAAGTACGATGTTCATCAGTATCAACAACCCAAAATCTTTGCATGTTTTTGTAGGGGATATGCAGTTCGTTTAAATGAATTCCTTTGTCGCTAAGGCCAACTTTCATGGTTTCTGGTTTTTGGCGAAGTAAATATGATGCCAGTCCCGCAATAAAAGCGATGCTGATTGCTCCAAAGTAATCACCGGAAATAATTTGAAAACCAACAATTAAAACAATAACTGCCCAGAAAGTGATGTGCCACCCGGTATTTTTATGGTAGTGCTTAAATGATGGCGCTTCCCATGAAAGTATGTATTGAGTTTCTTGAGCCATTTTGGTTTTATTTTTAAATAAGTACTCTCTGGCGGAGAGGGAGGGATTCGAACCCTCGGTGCCTTTTGGACACAATGGTTTTCAAGACCATCGCACTAGACCACTATGCGACCTCTCCATATATTGGTCGCGGATCGAATAAATTCGCCCGCTCCTCGTTCAATTCAGCAAAGCTGAATTTTCACTTCCTAAAGAATAATGATTTTCAATCTATATTAGACTACGTCTCGCCAATATGCTCGGCTTTTCCGCAAATCTATCTCAAATGCAAAAGTTTTAGTGTAAGTAATTTGGGAGCCCTTTATTTATTTTTTTGATATTTAACTCCAATATTATAACATCTTCGTAGAAATAATAAAAACGGCCAGATCTCTAGAATTAGGCCGTTTTCATTTTGTTTCAGATTTGCATCCGGTACTATCGTTCCGAAATATATAAGCACGTTATGCGTATATATTTCGGAACGAT